>NZ_PVWF01000074.1 GCF_003003995.1 Pleurocapsa sp. CCALA 161
GAGCTTTTCGGTTCTGATTTCTGACTTTCGACCACTTGTTCTGGAGCTTCTTCTAAGATTACATGGGCATTAGTGCCACCAATGCCTAAAGAATTTACTCCAGCACGACGGAGACTTCCATTACTTTTCCACTCAGATAAAGTTTTGCAAACATAGAAAGGACTATTAGCAAACTCAATCTTAGGATTAGGTTTTTCATAGTGAAGACTTTGTGGCAATCTCTTTTTATGTAATGCCAACACCGTTTTAATAAATCCCGCAACCCCAGAAGCAATTTGTAGATGACCCACATTCGATTTTACCGAACCAATTCCACAGTATTGCTTTTTGTTTGTCCACCCTTGAAATGCTTTGGTTAAAGCCCCTACTTCAACGGGATCTCCCAAAATTGTACCAGTACCGTGGGCCTCTACATAGTCAATAGTCTCGGGATCAATCCCAGCTATAGTAATAGCTTCGCTAACCGCTGATGCTTGCCCTTCGCCTTGTGGAGCAGCGTAGCCGACTTTCATGCCACCATCATTGTTTATTGCCGATCCTTTGATCACCGCATAAACTCGATCTCTATCTCTTAGTGCATCTTCTAAACGCTTGAGCACTACAAGTCCACCACCGCTGCCGAATATGGTTCCCTGCGCTGCAGCATCAAACGCTCGACAATAACCGTCTGGACTAACAATCATCCCCTCTTGATATAAATGACCACTTTTTTGGGGCACCTGCACCGATACTCCTCCCGCCAAGCACATGTCACATTCGCCATTTAATAAACTTTTGCTGGCTATGTCGATGGCTACTAGAGATGTGGAACAAGCAGTTTGAACATTAACGCTAGGTCCTCTTAGATTGAGCTTGTATGACACCTTCGTCGTTAAATAGTCTTTATCATTGTCTACCATCATTTGAAAACCCCCCATGGAGTCTAAGCTTATTTGTCGCAGGTCATCATGAGAATCCAGCCGATGGCGGTTTGGATATATATTATTAAGTAAATAAGTGTTCATACTGGCTCCTGCATAAATGCCGATAGCTCCTGAGTAAGTTAACGGATTGTAACCAGCATCTTCTAAACTCTCCCAGGCACACTCCAACATTAGACGCTGTTGGGGATCCATCAATTCTGCTTCCTTAGCACTACAACCGAAGAAATTAGCGTCAAAATGTTCTGTGTTAGATATGATTGGGCTAGCCATAACATAATTAGGATTTTGCAAAACCTTGGGATCTATTCCTGATTCCCTTATGTCTTCCTCGGAGAAAAAAGAAATAGAACTTACCCCATTTTGTAAATTTTGCCAAAATTGTTCTATATTATCTGCTCCTGGGAAACGACAGGACATGCCGATTACGGCTATCTCTACCTGACCAGAAGCCCCTCGTTGCTGCTGACGAATTTTGGCTCTTTGTTGTCCTTCGGGAGGTGTCCCCTCTTTGCTTCGATCTTCACTGAGATACTTGGCTAAAGCCTCTACATTTGAATGTATAAACATATCTGCTACTGAGATCTGTTTATCAAACCTTTGCTCTAACTCGGCCTGAGCCTGTACCAATAACAGCGAATGTCCACCTAGTTCAAAAAAGTTATCCTTAAGTCCTACTTCCTCCAAACCCAATAATTCCTGCCATATCTGAGTAATTTGAGCTTCAGTCTCTGTTTTCAGGATTATAGAACCTGAAGCTTTATTTGAGGATTTTATTGAGGCAATAATTGAGTCAAATTCCCCTGCTTCAAAGCGTTTACTTAACTGAGAACGCTGAATTTTTCCAATAGCTGTTTTGGGAATATTTTCTTTACTTACTGGGATTATATATCTAGGGTTGATACCCACTTTGCTAACTACCGTTTTCCTAACTTGCTTAAGCAATTGTTGCAGCGAATCTTGCTCAGTTATGGACGTGCTTAAAAAGATGGCTAACTGATCGCCTTGACTATCCGTTTTTTTTACCGCACAAGCCGCTGTATACGAGATATCTATCTCTTCTATTTCTTCTATCACTGATTCGATTTCATGGCTGTAATAGTTGATGCCATTAATAATGATATTGTCTTTATTTCTCCCTGTGATAACTAAACGACCGTCATCATCTAAATATCCTAAGTCTCCTGTTTCGAACCACCCCCCTTCGGTAAAGCTCTTGCGGTTGTACTCAGGATTTTGATAATAACCACTGGTTACTGAAGCTCCTTTAAACTGTAACTTTCCTATTAGACCTTTCGTAAGAATTTGATTATTTTCATCTACAATACGAAGGGATGCTCCTGGAATAGGTTGTCCCAGTTCTACAAAGGAGGTATCATCTGAGATAGTTTCCAATGAAAAACCATCAGACCAAGTTATTCCAGAACAGGTTTCAGACATGCCAAATGCTGGATGAATCGCTGTAGAAGCTAGTCCATGCTGACCTAATAATTTAAGAAATTTACGGGCTGTTTTGGCTACTATTTGCTCTCCTGCATTGACTAAGAAAACCATTGAAGATAAATCCCAATTGCTCTGTTGAATCTCTCGTAAACGCTCGTTGATGAGAGAAAAAGCAAAGTTGGGAGCCCAAGAAATGGTAGCTCGATGACGTTCAATTAAGTCTAACCATCGAAGAGGATTTTTTAAGATTAAGTTGGTGGGTACATGTATTTGCTGGCAGCCTAAATCTACAGCCATAATTCCCAAAAAGGAAATTGCGCCTACATGATCTAACGGCATCCAATTTAAAGTTACTGACGAGCTATCAAAACCATTCATTTGTACTGTACCTCTCGACATGCTTAAGAGGTTGCGATGGCTTAACATCACTCCTTTTGGCATGCCTGTACTACCAGAGGTCAGTAATAATACGGCTAAATCATCGGGTTGGCTTTGATGAATCTGGAGATCTGGTTGATTGTCTTTAAGACCTTCTACTGTTTCTACTTGCCAATTATCAAGATGCAAAAGCTTTGACAAAGAACAAATCTGAGCAGCTAGTTCTATGTTTGTTAATATGACAGGTTGCTCTAACATCTGCCAAGCATTGTGCAGTTTTTGAACCGTATTATTCTGTTGTGTGTAGGTAGGAGCAATGGATATTGGTACTGGCACGAAACCACCGAGTATGCACCCCCAAAAAGCGGGAATAAAATCTTGAGCATGGTTTATTTGTAAGATTACTTTATCTCCCAAATTTAAACCCAACTTCCTTAAACCTGCTA
This sequence comes from Pleurocapsa sp. CCALA 161, assembly GCF_003003995.1. Lineage (GTDB taxonomy): Bacteria > Cyanobacteriota > Cyanobacteriia > Cyanobacteriales > Xenococcaceae > Waterburya. Next base: position 3,188 of record NZ_PVWF01000074.1, read on the forward strand.
AAATCTGTTGAGCCTCTAAAAGTAAGTCTTGGTAAGATTGGGTTTTTTCTTCTCCGCTGGGCTGTACGTAAACTAATTCTTTATTAGTCAAAGCTGCTCGTTGCAAGATTTCGAGCAAACACTTTGGAGCATTAGGAACTTGCTGTAATGCTTTTCCTTCAATAATTGATAGCTTTTGTGAGGAAAAATTTAAATTATTTTGATTTGAACGCTTCATGATTTTTTCTTTAAATAGCTTGAACTTGATTTTACTGTGTTCCTGCTTATGACACGCTTCGTGTAGGTGGATTAAATTCTCTGTGTCGTCTGAGCCACCATCTTTGACAAGAATTATGTGGTGGGTTCCGATATTTTCTCCGTTAAATAAGCCTAAATAGAAGGTTAGTGCGACTTTTCAAATCCAATGTAAATTTCCTCCAAACGCTTGTTTTTAGCTGTTTTGAAACATTTAATGTGACAATTTTTCCCAGATGCCTATAGTTACAGACAGAGATTTCAAATGGGTTCTATAAAGCAGTTTAATATAATTTTGCTAACTGAGCAAAATTATATTAGACCTGTTGTGAAATAAGCGAGAATAAAGACAGGCGATCAAATAATACAACATTGGTAACAAGTTAAGAAAATCAGAACAAAGTCAAGAGAAAAGAAAAATCGAGTGAAACTTACAATTGATAAGCAATTGAGCGATTTTAATCTCTATGAATAAAAGTAAAAAACTTAACCGAGACCATGCCAAGAAAACTCAACGCCCGATGTTGGAAGACAAGATTATAGCTAATCAAATCGAAGCATTGCTAAAACCAGCTATTACCACAGGGCGAACGCATCTAAAATTAGAAGTAAAAAGCAGTTAGAATGAATTGAATAAAATCAACTTCTCAGGTAAGTTGATACAAGCCAAAATAACCTTAAATACAACATAGAAAGGCAATAAACAAGATTCTTCGGCAGTCCAAGCATCGTTTTGACCTCAAACAAGTAGAACAGATATACCAAAGTTGGTGTAGTTCTGTTTCTTAAATACCCAAAACTTTCGCCAGATAATTGTTGTCCCAAGCAGCCTTAAGCCTTTTATTCGCCACACCTATTTTGGCAGTTTTTTCTTGAGAAAGAAGATTGAGAGATATTTTCCGTAATCGGGCTAAATTTTCAGGAGCATAGTCAGAGTAAATTGGACAATCATCTTCAGCCAAAGCCACATCCAAAATCCAATGCAGACTATTCTCAATACCCCAATGACTACGGACAGCATGAGCAAAAACTTGAGCATCAAAAGCAAAACTATTAAGATAGTAACGTTTGGAAATTGTTGTTTCTTGCCCAATCTTACGCACAGACTCAACTAAACCAATGCTTTGGAGTACTGCCCATCGCTCAAAACCGACCACCAATTCTGAAGTTGGCATTGTCCAATAACGGCGAATTTCAGTGCGTCCGTGACCCTTCTCAATAGTGCGATAAAAACTGTGTTCGATTCCTGACCAATCTTTAGATTGGGCTTGAGTAAAAAGTTGAATAACATCTTGATGAAGATGTTTATGATTGCCTTTGAGAGCCAGACAATAATCTGCACCTGCATCCTGAATTAGTTGAGCAATATCAGTTTGAGTACCCATCGCATCAATCGTTACCAGGCAACCAGATAATTCCAACACTTTGATTAATTCAGGAATCGCTGTGATTTCATTCGATTTATCATGTACTTTTGTCTGACCCAAAACTAATCTTTGTTCTGATGCCCAAGCATTGACTAAATGAATCGCCTTTTTCCCAATTCCCTTTGAGCCAGAATGTTTCAGGGTTTTGCCATCAATGCTAATTGTCTCCCCAGGTAGTAATTGAGCTATTTCTTTGACCCAATCACGAAAACACTGTTCAAATTCATTTGGGTCAATTCGCGCAAATACTCTGCCGATGGTGTCATGAGAGGGTATGCCATTCGGCAATTCTAAGAACTGCTTTAACCATTCTTCTTTCGAGTTCCCGTATTGCTCCATTGCTACCCAATTATCCGCTCCAGAAATCATCCCACAGATGGCAATAGTAAGGATATCAATCAGTTTATGTTCTTTGGTGCGTTCTACTCTGGGGTCAGTCAACCCAGAAAAATGGTCAATGAGAGTGATTTTTGGTCTAAGTTTCATTCTCTCCTAACAAATTACTTTTTGCTCTCGAATTAATTTATCATTTCTAAGATTTAGATGCGTTTGCCCTGGTGCTCGACCAGCTCTATAAGAAAGGATTAACCTCTGTGTTTATGGAGATCTCCCTCGTAGCACCTCGTAGCACCTCGTAGCACCTCGTAGCAGTAAAACGATTCGGAGTCAGCATTAAACAAGCTCATCTTGATGGCAGTAGCATGTGTGTACAGGGGGAATACCTCAATAACCAGCCAGAGACGGAAGAGAAGAGCGAACTAGTCCCGATTGAGATTACCCACGGCTATTCGAGAGACTATCGACCAGATCTCAAGCAGTTTACTCTGGCCCTAATAACCAGTGGAGATGGCGATGTTCCATTGTACTTGCGAGTAGGTAATGGTAACGATAGTGACCAAGCAGTATTTACTGAAGTAATCGCCGAATTTCAGCAGCAATGGAAAGCATCTGAACCGGAAGTCTATGTGGCTGATGCAGCCCTCTACAGCGAAGAGAATTTAGCAGCTTTAGGAAAGACTCCTTGGATTAGCCGTGTCCCTGCCACCATAGCCGAGGCACAATGGTTGATGCAGACTCTACCGCCAGCAATGTTTGCCATCAGTCACAATGACAACTACGCCATAGCCGAAGTTGGTAGCACTTACGCGGGAGTTGGGCAGCGATGGTTGATAGTGCAAAGCAAGTCTCGCCAACAAGCTGACCTCAAACAATTAGACAAGCGTATTGCTAAGGCGAAAACTAAACAAGCTAGAGCACTTCAAGACCTGAGTGGTCATCCCTTCGCTTGTGAGACTGATGCCTTAGATGCCGCCAAATTCTTGGCCAAAAAGCTTAAGTATCATCGCTTGACTGACATTGAGGTGCAATTGAAGCCTCACTATGATAAGCCAGGTCGTCCCCGCAAAGGAGAGTCACCGCAACGTTACACTTATCATCTTCAAGCGATTTTAGTCCTTGATGAAGCTGCGGTTGCCCTGCTGCGAAATCAAGCAGGACGATTCATTTTGGCGACTAACTTGCTCGACGCTCAGCTGTGGTCGAATGAGACGATTCTGCAAGAATACAAAAATCAGCAGTCCTGTGAACGGGGCTTTCGATTCCTCAAAGATCCCCTCTTTTTTGCCTCTCGCTTGTTTGTCAAGTTGCCTCAACGAGTTGCTGCTTTAGCCATGATTATGGGCTTATGTTTGCTGGTCTACAGCATTGGTCAACGACAACTTCGCTCCTCTTTAGCCGAAGCCATCGAAACCATTCCCAATCAACGGGGTAAGCCTACAGAGCGACCAACACTGCGATGGGTGCTGCAATGTTTTCAGTCCGTTCATTTGGTTTGGGTGGATGGTCGAAAGTGGTCGATTAAGTTGAACGATTCACAAAAACATATTTTGCGCTTCCTCGGTTCAGCCTGTCAAAAATATTATTTCCTCTGTTAAGAAACCTGCTGAATGTAGGATCAAGGCAATTATTCCTTTGACAGCGGAGCAGAAGATGAAAATGTATTAAATACTGTTAATAGGATGATACAGCGCCTAAAGCGAGGAACTTTGAAGGAGTAATGGTTTTTGAATGAGGAGGAAAAACTTAAGTTTTTCTCTCAATACTCCGAGTTATGCAAAGCCCATTCTTACAACGCGATGGCGTAGTATTTGGGAACAATCGATTTGATCATAATAAGATTAGGCGAGAAAAAAAATTAGGAGAACTTTTCTCCGAACCGCTGCAACTGTAATACCGTAATTAAGTTCGATTGCAAAATAGTGTAGCCTACTGGTTGGGGGTTTAGAGTATCGTTGAGAGGAAGTATTAAATATCAAAGCCAGGTCGAGGATGAAAGAAGCCAAAAAGTTCTATTTTGATGTTTCTTTCCAAGCATCTTCTCCAGATTTCTGTTTTCAAAGCACGATAAATCCAGGTCTTGCTTCTAAAGACCTTAGACTACATGGATAATGAGAGTATTAGCTCTGGCAGAAATGCCGAAGATTGATCATTGTTAACGCCCTAACCTCTTCCATCTATCAATGATAGCTTCACATTCCTCTACACCAGGCTCAGCAACAAAACAGTGACAACCAAGTTGATGAGCTACCATCAGCAGTTCTGGTTCAGGCAAAAAAGAAAACACAACAGATTCTTTTTCTTCAGTATATATCTCCAAAGCCGATTGAATCATTTTCTTAAAGCTCGCCAAATCTACATCTTGATATTGGCTGAAAAAAGCAATTTCTGAATTAGCTTTAACAGGAGTAGCTAGCTGCCAATCTGGAGTAGGAGAAAAAGCAATATTCAGAGCTATTTCCTTGGGCAATCGCTGCTTAAATTGTGGTGAATTCGGCTCTCCACAGTACAACAAATGTTCTCCCAATTGATGCCATGAACCTCGGCAAACAACTGCTTTTGCATTATCAGTTGTTTGCTTGGGAATAACAGCCAGAATCTCTTGTTTGGGTAATGACTCGATCGCTCTGGTACGGGGTCTATCTAAAAGAGAACTCCGTACGTCAGACACCGATTGAGTTTCTGGTTCTACTTTCTTGTTTTCTTCATCTTTTTTTACTTTACTAGTTGGCTGATATTTTTCTTTAATTTCTTTAGCAGCTTTATAAGTAATATTTTCTCCTGATTGAGCCCGTGAAAGAGCCTCTTCTCTCACTGAATCTGTAGTTGAAGGAGCAGATAATATATAGAGAGCGGATGGAGCAATTTCCAAATCCAACAAATTGTGGGATTCAAATTGTCTTGCTACCTGCATAAACCGTTGAGCGGTAAGCTCACTCCAATCAAATTCTTTTTTAAGCCAATTTAAAAAGTTGCCATGTCCTAATTTTTCCTTAATATCCAGCAGTTTTTGCCCAATATCTACAATTCCTTGAGCAGTTCGCCGCATCAACCCTCGAATTTCTTCAGTTTGCTCGCGAATAAAAACAGAAGTTTCCGAGTCAAGCTGAGAATAATCAAAATCTGGAGTTGATGAATCTAGAGGAAAGTTCTGCTGAATAATTTCATTTAATTTTTTAATATCAAAAGGTTTCTCTAAAAAAGCTAAAACTCTTTCGTTATTTTCAAAATATTGATTGACTTCATCTTGAGTAGCATAGGCAGATATAGCAATAATTTTAATAGGTAAGTTTTTTTCGGTTAAAGAATTTATTAACTCTATTCCCCCCATAGGAGACATTTTTAAATCTACCAAAACCAGAGCATGAGAAGATTGATTTGCTTCAATTATTTCCAAAGCTTCTCGACCATCGCCTGCGAAATCTAGTAGATTATTAATTTGCTTCTTATAACTTTTTTGGACGACTTTATTAGCTTTGATTTCATCATCAGCAATTAATATTTTTAGAGACATAATTGATAGAATACAAATTTAATTAGAAGGAATAGAAAAAGTCAATTAAGAGCAGAAGTTTTAAGGCAGATGGCAGAAGGTGAATTACTCCGCGATCGCCAGACAAGCAAAAAGTTGGAGTTCGAGAGAATTTAATAATACATAGATTGACTATTTTGTCAAACTCGCGCGTTCCCAAGCCAGTCCGTTGCGGGTCTGTGACCCGTTGAAGGAACTGGCGTTTGCGCCTTTCGGCGTCCTAAAGGATACCGCTACGCATAACGCGGGGTCGCTCGTCAAACGTTAATGTGATTTAGCTTACATATACAGTATAGTGAATAACCGAGTAAAATAATCAAACAGAAATTCAAAGATAGGTTTTACAGTGAGGCAATTTTGTCGAATAAGAAATTGTATATTAATCTTAATATTTTTGTTCGTTAACTGTAATCCTAGAGCCTCAGCACAAACTTCTTCACCACCTCCGCTACCAACTTTTAAAGTAAAACGGGTAGAAATAAATGGTAGTTCTATTCTTAAACCAGCAGAACTAAAAACCTTAACCACACCCCTAGTTGGTCAAGAAATAAATTTAGAGCAAATCCTTCAACTTCGTACTGCTATTACCAACTTGTATATTAAGAAAGGCTACACAACCTCTGGGGCATTTTTTCCCGTCCAGGACAGTTCTGACGGTGTAGTACGCATTCAAGTGATAGAAGGTGAATTAGAAAGCATTGAAATGAGTGGGCTAAAGAGGTTAAACAAGAATTATGTTGAGTCGCGTCTAAAACTTGCTGCCGATAAACCCCTGAATATACGTAACCTAGAAAAAGCAATTCAACTGCTACAGCAAAATTCATTAATTGATTCAGTCGATGCTCAATTAATTAGTGGTTCAGCCCCAGGATTAAGCATCCTGCGATTAGAACTAGCAGAAGCTCCGAGTGTTACTACTCAACTCAGTGTAGCTAATGATGAATCTCCCAACATTGGAGAATACAGAGCTACAGCAGCGATCGCCGATCAAAACCTCTTCGGATTTGGCGATCGCCTTGTGGCTGAGTATGGTCTTACAAAAGGATTAGATAGATATAGCTTAAGTTACTCGATGCCAATTAATGCTCGTGATGGTAATTTATTGGTGAGCTATAGAAACAATAATAGTGAAATTACGAGAACGGCTTTTTCCGATCTCGATATCAAAGCAGAATCACGTTCTTTTTCCTTGGGGTTGCGACAACCAATAATTAAAAGCCCCGAGAGTGAATTGGCACTTTCTCTTACCCTGGATTTACGAGAAAGCGAAACTTTTTTGAACGAAGACTCGGTTTCTTTTGAACCAGAGCGTCTTGGGGAGTCTGGAGAATCAAAGGTAACGGCACTGCGTTTTACTCAAGAATGGCTCTCTCGTTCGAGCAATGACGTTTTAGCTACTTCTTCGCAATTTAGTTGGGGAATTGATGCTTTTGACGCTACCGTTGATAATACTGATACTGATGGTCAATTTTTAAGTTGGCTGGGTCAATTTCAGTGGTTAAGATCTTTAAACAATGAGCGTGATGCCTTAATAATTACTAGGCTAGCTACTCAAATTACACCTGATTCTCTCTTGTCTATTGAGCAATTTGCCCTTGGAGGTTTGGGAAGTGTTCGAGGTTACGAACAAAATCAGAGAATTGGCGACAATGGCATTTTGGGGTCGGTTGAATTGCAGATGCCTCTGATTCGAGCTCCTGATGGAATTGGTTTGATTCAGCTAGCTCCTTTCTTTGATGCAGGTACTATTTGGAGTGATGAGGAAGAACAGGAAAATCCTTCTACACTTGCTAGTCTTGGATTGGGAATTAACTGGGAATTAGGAGAAACCCTCTCAATACAGTCTTATTACGGTATTCCTTTAATCGACGTTGAGTCGCAAACAGGTTCTCTACAATCTGATGGTTTCAATTTCTCTATTCAGGTAGTGCCATTGAAGTTTTAAAGTTTTTTTCTCACTGACAAACCAATGATGAAGCATTATCCACCTGTTTTCTTACCCAGAGCAAGCGTCCATCTGCTGTTTTAATCAGATTAGTAGGTTCAATAATCGGCTCTCCTACTTGCCATTTCTGAGCAGTTTGTGCTGAATAGATTACTGTTTCGGCAGCAGCGGAGTTATCTTCACCACCTAAATCAGAAGAGCGAGATGTCTGTGAGTTGGGTTGCACCTCTGGCAGTTGAGAACTAAAGCTTGATTCTTCGTCTATTGCTGAAGAGGGACTAACAGGTAATCCCCCTGCTCCTCCATAAACAAAACTGCCCTGTCGAGAGTTACGATGGGCAAAACAACTGCCTTGGAGTGCTTCTTCTGCCACGATAAATTCGGGGCTAATCGACTCAAAGGAGTTTTGGAAATTAGTTGTCGTGTTGATATTCACTGTGCCATCAATTCCTAATTTTGAACTGGCAGAAAAAATGTTGTCAGGGGAGTCAAATAAAAACACACCTTGGGCTTCGATGTCGATATTACCTCCCCTGCCTCCAAAGGCGTTAGCCGTTACTTGATTGTTTTTTTTTGCGATTAGGCTAGTAGTGTTGATAGTTACATTACCACCATCTCCATTGTTTTCTGCTGTTGCTGTAATCTCGCTATCAGTATCTATTTCTAGATTTTGGGTGTTAAGAGTTATATTACCGCCTGTTCCAGATAAAGTAGCAGCCGTTATGCTTCCAGCCTCTTCTAAGTTTAAGTTATCGGCAGTAATATTTAGTGTTCCTGCGTTTCCTGAACCCTGATTTTCTACGCTAATAACTCCTTCTTGAGATACCTCCAACAAAGGGGTGTTAATAATCAGGTTTCCTCCATTACCACTTGGTACTTCAGGTAGTCCTAGTGCCTTTCTACCTTGAGGGGTAGCTGATTGAATTGCCGATCTAATAATACTCTGAGGGTTACTGCTCGTTATAGAATTATTAGTTCTTCCACTGACTTCTATTGATTCAGAAGCATTTATGGTTAAATTACCAGCATCTCCAGAGGCAAAAGAAGATGAGGATAATGATGCTCCATCTATTACGCGTAATTGTGTAGTATTGAGCGTCACATTGCCAACATTTCCAGAAGCAAAAGAAGTTGTTGCTATACTAGCTCTATCCGTCGCAGTACTTCCAGCAATCTCAATTAAATCAGCATTAACGTTTAATAATCCTCCATCTCCATCTCCGAAAGTCGAAGAAGTTATCCCTGCATTTTTTAATCGAAGCTCAGAAGCCGATAAATTGATATTTCCCCCATTTCCTTCTGCAAAAGTAGTAGCGATAATACTACTGCTAGATAATTGGATTGAATCAGAAACCTTAATGTCGATATCACCACCTAAAGCATCATTAAATGAATTTGTTCTAATTCTTGCGCCATCTTGAAGCAATAGGTCTTTTGCAGAAATATTTATATTAGCTCCTTTTCCTCTATCCAACGCTTCTGAACGAATATCATTACCAAGATCGGATGATGCGCCTGAAAGAGATAGAGATTCTGTGGCATTGATATTTAATGAACCACCAGATGAATTACCTTGGTTTTGATAAATGATGAAAGATGAATTGGCAAGATTTATATTCTTGCCAGTAAGAGAAATTTGTCCTGTTTCTGTACTACTTGCATCAATTAGAGATTTTTGGTCTAGATTAATGTCTTGATATTCAGTTGTATTATCACTCTTTAAAGTTAGTCCACTTTCAGTTGGGCTAATGCTTACTGAGCCTGAATCTAGGCTGTTTAAGTAAATTTGCCCACCTGAAGTAGTAATTACACCTTCATTTAAATTAACTCCATTTCCTATTAGAGCAAATGTTTGGTTTTCTGGTACAGAAATCCCTGTGGGTCTTTGTTTAAATTTCACTTGTGATGTACTAGAGGCGGACACTATTTGATTGCCTTTACCATTTACCGTAATCGCACCTGAATCACCACTAAAACCCAATCCAATCGGCACACTTACCGTTAGAACTGGTTTGGCTTCAGCATCAGAGGCAATAAACTCTGTACCATCGGAAAATTGAATAGTATTAGCACTAGTAGCAATAAATGAGCCGCCTACATCTAACTGGGCATTCTCTCCAAAAACAATACCATTAGGATTTACCAAGAAAAAGTTTGCTCCTCCTTGAGTTCTTAAAATACCATTGATTGTCGAAGCAGATTCTCCTGTAATGCGGGTAAAAATATTCTCTACATCTAAACCATTCTCGAAAATTGCTTCTACGCCTTCAGGAACAGAAAACTCCTCAAAGCTATGGAAAAGATTGTTTCCTTCTCTTTCTCCACCAGTTATTTTTTCCATGTTCTCTTGTTCTTCAACTACAGTAGGTAGTGTACCATCAGGAGCAATTTGCGCCTCTGCGTTGGCTGGGATAATTGTCAACCAACAAAACACAGAAAAGCATAATCGCTTCATAACTAATTTAATCTGTTGCTGTACGGGAAGTTGTGCTTTAATTGCTCTCATAAGAGTTAAAAAAGTAATAATTACATTATTCTGCAAATACTGATAAAAGTCTGTAATTCATCCAACAGAGGAATATCTCTATCTAATAACTACAAAACTACTCCAAATTCCAGGATGTCCTAGAGGTAGATCGATCTGTTCTAATTGTGCAGCTCTTAAAGCTTCTGATTCATTCAGACTTTCTTGAGCTAAATACTTATAAAAATCTTCCATCAAGCTCACAGTTTGAGCATCATTAACCGACCACAAGCTTCCGACTACAGTATCTATACCAGCACGAGCTGCTATTCCCGCCAACCCTAGAAGAGAACGGTCATTACCAGCAGCCGTTTGACAAGCACTCAAAACCAAAAGTTCGATTGGTTGTTGTAAACTAGTTAAAATTGATTCTAGCTCAGTCAGTGAGATTTCTCGGTCAAAAGCTTGGATGAAAGCACTTTCAGTACTCCCTCCAAATCGTGCATGAGTAGCAAGATGAACGATAGGATAACCTTTATCTAATTGTTGCTGAAAATTTTCTTGAGTAAATTCCCGATCCAAAAATTGGCGTTCATCTACGAATTTGGCTATATCGTTAATTTCTTGTCGAACATTAATTAAAGCTGGAAACCCATTTTTGGGAACTGTTAGACCAAAAGCTAAAGTTTTATAATTATCTATTTTGTTTTTACGTCTACCCTGAGAATTAAGTCCTAGTGAATAACTAATGGCATATTTTTCAATTAAGAACTTTTGCCCGTCGTGGAGTGCTGCCATTGGTACATTGCGTAGTTCACCATCATTAATAAAAACTATCTTGGAAGGGGCGATCGCTTCTAAATCCTTTGCCAGTGGACGAATTAGCAAATTATAAAGAGACTGAGATAAAGCTAAATAACGCTCGCTAGAAAGTTCTTCTAATAAATACCGCCAGTTGTCAATCTGCGTTTCTAACTGTTTTGCCTTAATTTTCACTGGATAACTTTTAACAGTTCCATTTGGCAGTCTTAGAATTAAATAAGTTTTATCTTCTAAAATAATCGAACGAATAATTACAGTATCTGAACGAGTAAATGCTTTATTTATTTGAGAGCCAGACTTAATTTCTAGACAATCATCCTCAAAATAACTTTGTAGTTGAGAAAGTTGCAGTAGATCGGCAGTATTAAGTGCTTCAGTGATCTGAGCCTTGTCACCACTCTTTAACAACAAGCCAAGATACTCTCGATAAATAGGTTCAACTTGAGAGCGAATATCTAACTGTAATTGTTTTTCGGCATTGAGCAAGTCATTGCGAATACTCTGAACTGAAGCGATCGCTCCTTGATAAGCATCTCTAGCTGAATCATCAGCACCCATTACCTGATAAAGTCTTGCTGCTTGCCACTGCCATTGATAGAGACTGTCGGTAGCAAACACCTCTTGAGCGGCTAGCTGCGCCTTTTGAGTCCAGAAAAGAGCTTGCTTTAAATCTCCCCTTTTTTCATAAGTATTTCCTAAACCTCCTAGAGCAAAAGATAAAGCGCGTTTATCTCCAAGTCCAGAGGCAGTTTTTACTGCTTGACTCAAAATCTCAATAGCTTCAGGTTGCTCTAACTCTGCTAGTTCGATTAACAGATAAACCTTGGAACGCGATGCTGGTAAGCGTGCGAGAAGAGAAGATATTCGCTTAAAACTAATCGTGGTTTCTCTTTTAGGCAATAAACGTTGCCAATTCAGTAAAGCACGGACAGTAGCCAGACTGGTGAGGTTCTTATCTGCCGCGACTGCTACTGCACGTTTGGCATATTCAATCGCCTTGACTCGATCTGTAGTCGCTAATTGATTATATTTAATAAATAAACCTTGGTTTTTCTCAAGTTTCGCTCCTTCAGCGAAGCCAAGATTTTGTTGGCGGCGAAGTTGATACACCTCCACAAGCCCGTTAAAAATCTTGACAATTGATTCGTAATCCTGCGTTCTATTCAAACTAGTAGTATAAGCAGTAATTGCGCGATCGTATTCTCCAGCTACTCTCTCTGCATCACCCAAGGCTTTTCGTGCTGCCCCTTCAATTTCTGGTTTTTGCTCCTGTTTAGCCAAACTAATGGCTTCTTCTAGTAAAGGAATTGCCAGACTAGTTTGCCCTAAATGAGTGTAAGCTGTTGCCAAATCTATCTTAAGAGCAATTAATTTGGGCTTTTGAACTTCGTCATTTTTAGTTTCGATTGATTCAATTGCTGTCTTCCAATGAGCGATCGCCTGGTTATATTGACCGAGGTGACGGTAAATTTCTGCTAAATTACTGTCAATAGTAACGGAATCTATCTGTTGAGGTGTTTTAAGTAGCTCGTTTAATAATGAAATCGCGCGATCGTAATCTCCCTGAAGGTAATAGTTTTGTGCCTGGTTAAGCATTTCTCTAGCTGTCGGTACTTCTTTGGCTCGTGCGATGGAGGAATTAGTTAGTTCTAAAGTTAATACTAGTGTTACATAAAGTTTAAATAAGTAACCTCGAATTAATGATATGTTTTTAATTGATACATTCATAATTTCATTTAAATAGTTTAAATAGCGGTTACTTTAACTTTTTCCCTTACTTATGATGTCTTCTGCGAGTAAAATAGTAACGCTTTTATTCGGACTTACATTCGGCTTGCTTATATTGTTTTTCAGCAATTTTGACAAATTAGCTCAAAGCAGCCAAACCAATTATGGTTACGTCCCACCAGCTAAAGACCAAAAACAGCAAAAAGCGACAGCTTCAGGTTCAAGAGGATGCCGTGGTAAATCCGTGGATATAACCTCTTTAATTCCTATCAACCACACACCAACAACTATATCAACTCACCCAGATTTTTTATTCTCGGTTAAATCCGTACCCAATTTACCAGTTCGCTTCAGCTTGATCGAACCTGGCGTAATCGAGCCACTATGGAAGTCAGATATTGCCGTCAAGCGAGCGGGAATTTTATCAGTGTCAATTCCACAAACTGTTAGTTTAGATGTTGGCAAAGAATATGTCTGGAACTTGGAGGTTATCTGTAATCCCAGTCGTCCCGCCGAAAATTGGTATATTCGAGCTGTTATCAAAAGAGTTCCTTTGAAGCCAGAGTTAGCGCAAAAACTAGCTGAAGCTAATAGTGAAACTGAAAAAGCGATAATTTTAGCTAATAACGGAATTTGGTATGATGCGGTCTACTATAGCTATAAAGGAAAAAATGAGGTAGATTCTATGTCCTACTTTAAACAATTATTATCGCAAATTGGTTTAACCATCTAAGAGACAAGGTTAAAAGATAAAATAAGTTATTAGAAATTTGATGAGGTAGTTTATTGTTCTGGCGACTGCAAAGACTAGAAAAAAGTTGGCGTGGCGTAACTATAACTATCTTATTAAGCTGTCTGTTAGTTATATTATTGCGCTTATCAGGCGTTCTTCAACTTTTAGAATGGAAAGCACTAGACTTTTTCTTTCTTCATCGCTTGCCAGAATCTAGCGATGCTAGAATTGTTTTAGTTAATATTTCTGAAAGCGATATTAATTCTCTCAAAGAATATCCTCTTTCTGATGAGATTTTCACTAATCTTTTAGAAAAAATTAAACAACAAAAACCAAGGGTAATTGGTTTAGATATTTTTCGAGATTTTCCCGTCCCTTCAATCAACAAAAAACCAGAAGAAAATCAACAAGCTTACTCTAACTTACTAAATTTTTTTCGTTCTACTCCTAACTTAATTGGCATTGCCAAAATAACTGATTCAGAAGCATATCCCAGTGTCAATCCTCCCTCAGTACTAAAAGAATTAGGACAAGTGAGTGCTGCCGATCTAGTTGTTGACGACGACGGCGTAGTTCGTAGAGGAAACCTATTTCCCATTGCCGATGGTTCGCCTAAATCTTCTATTCCTAGTTTAGGACTAGCTGTAGCTTTAAATTATTTATCAACTGAAGGTATTCAGCCTGTAACTACAGAATCAGGTTGGCTAAAGTTGAAAAATACAGTATTTTTACCCTTTCAAGCTAATGATGGTGGTTATGTAAACACTGATGATAACGGCTATCAAATTCTCCTTAATTGGCGATCTTGTAAGTCTAGTTTCCCACAAATATCGGTTAGTGAAGTTTTAAGCGATCGCATTCCCAAAAACTTATTTCAAGGACGTATTGTTTTAGTTGGTAATCAAGCTACTAGTGTTAAAGATTATTTTACTACCCCTTGTAGCCAGGCCCTGGGAACGACACCTATCACTATGGCGGGAGTTGAAATACAAGCTAACCTAGCCAGTCAAATAATTAGTGCTGTTTTAGAAGAGCGACCTTTGCTTCATGTTTGGTCAGAGTCAAAAGAATATTTGTGGCTGGTTTTTTGGATAGTCACAGTTGCTATTTGGGGATGCCAGCAGCAAAAACGCAATAATCCTTTTAAGATAATTATACCTATCTTAAGTTTATCAGCAATAGAAGCAGTTATTTTGATTATTATTAGTTACTTACTATTTTTAAAAGGATACTGGATTCCCATAGTACCAACTTTGTTTGGTATTGGAGTTGCTGCCGTGATGATTATTGGGAGTATTTATATTATTCAATTATTAGAAGCCAAAAAGAGTCTTGAATTCAAAGTAGCCGAGCGAACTGCAAAATTAGAAGAATCTTTTAAAAAACTACATCAATTTCAACAACAATTAATTATCAAAGAAAAGCAAGCTTCTTTAGGAACATTAAGTGGAAGAATTGCCCATCAAATCAAAAACCCTCTTAGTTTAATTGACATCAACATCTCCTCTTCTCTTATTTTCCTTCGACAATTAGAACAGATTATTGAAGAAAATAGATTAATTTTTGAAGACATTATCGAAGAAATATTTCAGAATAACGAAGAAATCATATTTAATCTAGAAGAAAAACTTACTGACTCTCAAAATCAAGTTATTCGCATAAATCAAATTATTCAAGATGTATTATCTTATTTTCGACAAGAACAATTAGCGACAAGCTTAACCGATCTCAATAGTTTAATTAACAAAGTACTCCAATCAGTTGCCAGACAATATCAAGGAACAGAGCGAGAATGTCCAGTGAAATTGGTGACTAATTTTGATACTTCAGTAGAGCGAATAGAAATAGTTGCTCAAGAAATTGAAAAAGCCTTGATTAATTTTTTAGAGAATGCTTACTACACAGTTTTAAGTAAACAAAACAAAAACAAAGATAATTATATCCCCACTATAATTATACAAACTCGCAATTTATTCAATCGGATAGAAATTAAAATTCGAGATAACGGAGAAGGCATAGCTGAAAACACTATTTCTAAGATCTTCGAGCCTTTTTGGACAACTAAGCCAGCACTAGAAGGAACGGGGTTAGGTCTATTTTTTGTCCATCAAATTATTATAGGAATGCACAAAGGAGAAATTTTAGTTGATTCAACTGAAGGTGAATATACAGAATTTACAGTTTCTTTACCAATTAAAAGCAGTAACTAAAAAATGCGTTTTAATAAAATATTAAAAGATCATATCGATGAAATATTAATTAAAGCTGTAGTTGAAGAGATTGCTTGTTTTTAGCTTGGATTATTAATACTACACGCTCGATAAGTTCTTGTACAGTTACTAATGTCCCAGCGATCTCGTCAGAAATTTGTATAGCAAATCTCTCCTCTAAAGTTATTAGTAATTCCTGCCATGACAAAGAGTCCATTCCAAGATCGTTGGCTAAATTTGCCGTAGGAGTAACGTGCTCTGGTTCAATATCCAAGCAATTCGATACAATATTACCTACTGTTTCAGAAACCATTTGTTTTTGTAACTGAGCGCATTGAATAGTTGTTTTAATTCTGGCAATTAATTCAACTATGTTTTGCAATAAAATTACAATCTTTGTGTATCCTTGAACATTTTTAGGACATAAAGATTCAGTTTTGTGAGCTTTAAGCCAGTTATGGCAAATGCGATCGCTATTGTCTTGAAAATTATCTATTTCTAATGGCAGCAACTCAAGACTCTTAGTTTTAGAACTCCTGCTGATTGCTGTTCTGTCGTTTTGCTTTGTTTTTGTGGTATTTGTTATTTCAAGAGAATTATTTTTGATAGTAGTAGAAATAATCTTCGCTGAAGTTCTATTTTCCATAACTGTGTGAAACCTAATTTAAAACTACAAAGCGTATATCCAGCTTTTTGGTTAGATGGATATATCAAAATTTTTCTGAAAAGCTATAACAAGATAATTACTTTGAGTGGCAGACTGACTTCTCAGTTGCGATTGCGCTCCGCGCACCAGCAAAGCTGATCGCTACTTTAGTATAATACTGAAAGGATCGTATAATAACTGTAGATTTTTTCAACAATTCAACAAATAGATCCCACAAGCTGAGGCAACTCTAAAGTACCTCGACTTCAAAGTCGAAAAGTATAACGACATAGCGTCGTCTCCGACCAAGATATTCTTTTGCTAAATGTAAGCATGACAGCAAAGTATTTCTATTTATAGATACTTTTACTTTCAAACTTTTGGATTCACACAAAAAAGCGATGCTCTCGATTTATCCTCAACGGGATAAGGACAAGTCCTCAACGGGACAAGGACAAGTGCCGCTTAGTTCAGTGCTAGCGAAGCGATCGCCCATAAAAGAGCAGAAGCTCCCTTTCTATTTAACTTAATTAAACAATGACCAATACACAAACTATCAACTCTTGGATTAGACACTCAAGGCTTAATCCCAATGCCAAGCTGCTACTGTTTTGTTTCCCATACGCAGGCGGTGGAGCATCGACTTTTTCTTCATGGTCAACAAGCCTAACCTCTGACGTTGAAATCTGTCCGATTGAGCTACCAGGACATGGATGCCGACTTTCAGAGCGTCCGTTTAATCGGCTAGAACCTCTGATTAAAGAACTTGCCTGTGCCTTGCTTCCATATCTAGACAAACCATTTGCCTTTTTTGGTCATAGTATGGGTGGATTAGTTAGCTTTGAGTTAGCTCACCTACTTCGCGAGGATTACAATTTAAGCCCAGTACATTTATTTATTTCAGGTCGTCGTGCGCCTCAAGTTCCAGGATCTAAACCACCGATTCATCATCTAAGCGAACCTATATTTCTCAATGAATTAGGCAGACTTAACGGTACGCCAAGAGAAGTACTGGAAAATACTGAATTGATGGAGCTATTTTTGCCTGTCTTGAGAGCAGATTTTACCGCTATCGAAACTTATGTTTATACTCCTAAACCTCGCCTCAACTCTCCGATTACTGTTTTAGGTGGCTTACAAGATTTGGAAATTGCTTGTGATGATTTAGAAGCTTGGCGAGAACAAACAAATGCTAATTTTTCGTTGCAGATGTTTCAGGGAGATCATTTTTTTATTAATTCAAATCAATCTACTTTGTTACAGTTTCTCAATCGCGAGTTACGCGCGATTGCTAATAAAATCAATCTTCATCAATAAATAAGTTCACAATAATTTTTACTCAATCGATGAATAATCAGCAATCAACAATTGATCGAGTCGTTGAAATTGAAAACCTCAGTCATTTCTTCGGCGAAGGTAAATTGAAGAAACAAATTTTATTTGAGATCGATCTAACTCTCAATTCTGGAGAAGTAATTATTTTAAAAGGACCATCTGGCTCTGGTAAAACTACTCTCTTAACTCTGATGGGTGGTTTGCGTTCTGCACAGTTGGGAAGTCTCAAAGTTTTTGGTGAGGAATTATTTGGTGCCAGCAAAAAAAAGCTGGTTCAGATTAGAAGAAATATTGGCTATATTTTTCAAGCACATAACTTACTAGAATCTTTAACAGCTAGGCAAAATGTACAGATGTCACTGGAACTACATCAGGGAATTGATGCGCCAGAGGTCAAACAGAGGGCGATCGCTCTATTAGTAATCAGTAGGCTTAGGAGAGCACGTTAACTATTATCCTCACAATCTTTCTGGAGGTCAAAAACAGAGAGTAGCGATCGCCCGCGCTTTAGTCTCTCATCCTAAAATGGTGCTGGCAGACGAACCTACCGCAGCTCTCGACAGCAAATCTGGTCGCAATATTGTGAAGTTAATGCAGGAGTTAGCTAGAGAACAAGGCTGTACAATTCTCATCGTTACCCATGATAATCGTATCTTAGACGTAGCAGATCGCATTGTGGAATTAGAAGACGGCAGAATTACCGCCTAGAGCAATTTTTAAAATCGAAAATGATCATGTTTCAGTTTACTCATTGAGTTCCCAGAAATGGACGATAACAATAAGCCAAATACGATCTGGCAAAAACCGCCGTATAACTTTGAGTTAGCTAATGATCGGGTTCACATATGGCGTGCCAATTTAGATTTACCTACGGCAAAAATTCACCAATTAAATACTTTACTATCAACCGATGAAGTAGCCAGAGCAAACAAATTTCACTTCCTAGAACACAAAAGAAGATTTATTGCTTCTAGAGGTATTTTACGCCAATTATTAGGAAATTATCTCCGAATAAGCCCTGAAAATTTAGAGTTTGAATATGGCGATCGCGGTAAACCTCAATTAGCTGCATCAATGGACAATAGTTTTCTACAGTTTAATGTTTCTCATTCGCTGGATTATGCTTTGTACGGATTTACCAATCATCATCTAATTGGAGTAGATATCGAATTTCTACGAGAAATGGAAAATGCAACTGAACTTGCTAAACGTTTTTTTACTCATCAAGAATTTCAGTTAATGGCTAATTTAGCTGACGAAGAACGACAGAAAGCATTTTTCCAACTTTGGACAGCAAAAGAAGCATACCTTAAAGCGCTCGGCACAGGATTATCAAGTTTCTTAACTGACATTGAATTATCTCTTGATCGGGCTAATTATGCTAAATTGTTAGCCATCAGAGGAAATATCGACGCTGTTAGTGATTGGTCAATGTATTTTTGTATTCCCGCAGCTAACTATATAGCAGCAATAACGATTAATACCCAAATATCCAAGCAGCATATTAATTTTTGGAATTGGTAGCAAAGGTCATTGTTTAATTTTGACTCTTAGTCTAAAAGCTCTTAAAATGTGAAAATACTCCAAAACAGAGATTACTATTGAATTAGCGTAGCTAAAAATCAATCTCAATTTTTGAGGCGGGATTATTCTCTTGGCAATTAAGCTCGACTTTATCCAATTAAGCAGCATAAATAGCAATATCCCTCAAACGGTCGAATAGAGGACGAGGGACTTTTATCATGTCAGTAGATTTGGATGACATGGAAAAAGTGCTAGCCCAGAAAAATCGGCGCACTAGAGCAAGAGCATCAGAAAAGGTTGGCAATGATTTAACGTACCAACTTTTTTGCCTAATAGTCCAAATAAAATGGTCTTGCAAATGATGAGCCAAAAGAGTGACGAGCGAAAATAATCCCAAAATCAGAGGAGTAGTCCGTGCGATCGCCAAATCTGACCATTGACGTTGAGTTTCTAGACCTAAGTGTTTTCTAACTTCTTCAAAAGTTACTTCTATTTGCCAACGACGCGTAAACCATTCAAGAATTTGTTGGGCTGAATGCACTTGATTTGTAGACAATAAAGCTTGAGGTCTAAATCGGTTGAAAGGGTCACGCACTATCACCCAGCGTATTGGAACGACAGGTAGCCCAGTGTGATACCAGACAGCTACCCCAGTAGTAACTTCGACTGGACGATTTGCTTCTCCATACCAATAATTAAGTGTGATTTTTGACCAATCTGTATCCGCATCAATTAAAACTTGTGCCAAGTTAGGTAATCTTTTTCCTTTGAGGCGAGGACGACCCATCGTACCTGGAAGTCTTGACGGGGTAGGTTCATAAAGTGCCGCATCTAAGCGTAGACGAGTAATCATGAACGTAGAAGCAACTTGACTGATGGATGAAAGTAATTCCAGGCAGGCAAAACTGCTATCTCCAACAATCACCAAATTTCGATTTGGAACCCATCGTCTAACTTGAAAAATCATCTGTCTTGCCCAATCAGTTAGTTTTTTGTGTCGATGTTGTTGCTGTTGATAGTAACGTTGAGATGGAGCTAGAGCTGTCAGAAATGGTAACCCCCAAATCTTTTTTGCCCAAGGAATTTCAACTAACAACATCATTGATAGCCAACGCAAACCACTAACTTTGACAAAATGACCATGACTTGACCTTACTGGGTCGCGATAAATACCTTTAGCTTTTATGTTCTTGCCTTTTCGCCGTTCTATCGTATCGTCCAGCCCACAAACTATTGTTCCACAAGGAATAAATGTCATTACTAAAGTCGTTAATAGTATTTTGCTAGCTTGGAGATTTGACCACACTGCACGGTTTAACACTCGATGATAATTCTGAAACTTAGGCTCAAAAGCCAATCCCATGACTTCTAGTATTGAAGTTACCGTTCGTTTTCCTGTTGTCAGAATTGCACCAATCAGCATGAGCTGAACATAATTCCAAACCTTTTTAGAGAATAATTCAGAAAAAGGTAATATAACACCGATAATTTCAACGGGTAAATTCCAACTCATGCTTCAAGTCCAACAATACACTTAAAGATAATGTATCTTTGTTCGACTTCAATTTTTTCTCAAAATGGATAAAGTCGAGTTAAGAACATGAGTATAAACAGCAGTAGTTTTAGGATCGCTATGTCCCAAAAAATCTTGAACCTCTCGTAAAGAAGAACCATTTTGAAGACTCAAAGTACCTGCGGTGTGACGTAGGCTATGGGGAGAAAGACTTCGTTCTAGATCACTATGCTTCAAACCACATTTTTCTAGGTAACTATCAACGACATGACCAATCCCGCTTCTAGATAAGCGTTGACCGTAACGACGATTTGATAAGGAGATAAATAAGGGCGAGGTTGGGGTTAGCTTCTCTTTGGTTTTCATGCGAGCTTGACGATACTGAGCTATTTCTGATCCCAAGTCAGAGCGTAAAATAACAGTTCGGATACTGTTTTTACCATCCAGCTTAAGATAATACTGACCGCCCGATTCGCTAAGATCACCTAGATTAGCTCGATATATTTCAATACTGCGACAACCTTGGAGTGCCATACAACCGAGTAAAATGCGATCGCGCAATACCTGTACTTTGAGAATATTCTCCCCGCGTATTTTATAGATAGGTAAAATACTGTCAATTAACTGTTGTAGCTCCTCCAATCTCAAATAATTAATTGTGCCACCAACCTCACGCTTGTCCTTTGGTGCTTTCACTCCCAAAACAGGGTTTTCCTTGACCAATTTTTCTGCTAAACAAGCAGTGTAAAAATGCTTGATAGCAAGTAAAGATAAACGAATTGTGGTCGATGTTTTCGACTCATCAACCAAGTGCTTGCTGTAGCGACCCGAAATGTGCGATTCGTTTCTAGGTGAATACATAGCCTAGAGTGTTGGTAAACATAATTAAATGG
>NZ_PVWF01000075.1 GCF_003003995.1 Pleurocapsa sp. CCALA 161
TGTGACCTGCCCTATTAGGCTAAACTTGTACCCATCAGTATTAGTTTAGCTCTAATAGAAGCCTCGCCCAAAACATACTGACGGGCGGGGAGAGTCACATCTTTTTCTTTAGTAACGAGAAACTTGGATAGGGAGCAATGGTATAAACTGCAAAAAATTAGCTCCTCCTCATAGTAGTATTTGAATACTAATTAGAAGCGAGCATTAATAAATTTTTCCACATAATTTGTACGCAGAGACTAGTTAGTCTTTTAACATCTGGGTTCAAAAAGTACCTAACAAAACTAATAAGGTAAAAGAACACACGAGGATTAAGGCTGCCCCTATAATGGCTGGCCATGGTTCGTGATTAGTGCGATCGAGGTACTGGTTAACTTTTTGATCCTGGGGTTCAGGATGCCAAATCATGGGTTTCATCATCGTTCCTCCCTGAATTTGAAATGATTAGGTATTTTGAAAACAATAACACCCAAGCTAAATTCACCGAGAGATTTCCTCATCTAATTAACTCAATTTGGAGCAACACTGAATAACAATATCCAGCAGGCTATCTCCCTTATTTCCAATTGAGAAAATATCAGCTTTTTAGTTGAGTGTTAATGTTTTGATTGAACGAGACAGATATTAGATAATACAGATTTTTAGCCTCCTTAATTGAATATGGATAAACCTGTAGTTTCTGTCAGGGAAGTCCCTTTGACTTCAATTACTAATTTATCACTTTCTGTTTTAAGTATTGCCCAAAGATACATAAATTTACTTAGAATCTCAATTTTGTTAGTCAATTTCTGAACTTAAAAACTATGTAACTGTCTTTTAAAATTAAGATTCAGCAAGATTCAGATCGGCTGTTTTCGCCATCACAACAGTTCAATTTGCGTTTGTTTGGGTTCTGGAGCGTCATAGCCAAGATGGCGATAGGTTTTGGCTGTAACTGTTCGACCCCGATGAGTACGGCTAAGATAGCCATTTTGGAGTAAATATGGTTCGTATACTTCCTCAATGGTTTTACGGTCTTCTCCTGTAGCTGCGGCGATCGCTTCTAGCCCAGCAGGTCCTCCGTTAAACTGTTTAATAATCGTGTTCAGTACGAGACGATCTGTCCAGTCTAAACCCTGGGCATCAACGTCAAACAAATTCATCGCCGTAGCAGCTAAATCTTCAGTAATTGTCTTAGCTTTTTCTACCTGCACATAATCGCGAACCCTCCTGAGCAAACGGTTGGCAATCCGAGGAGTCCCGCGAGAACGACGAGCAATTTCGATCGCCCCTGTCTCAGAAATAGACGTATTGAGAATTTCGGCAGTTCGTTTGACAATGAGAGTGAGTTCATCGAGTTCATAAAAGCGCAACCGTTGAATAATCCCAAAGCGATCCCGTAAGGGTGAAGAAAGCGCTCCAGCTTTAGTAGTTGCCCCAACTAAGGTAAAGGGAGGCAGAGGGATACTGCGAGTTTTCGCCGTCTGTCCTTTACCAATGGTGACATCGAGGCGAAAATCTTCCATGGCTGGATAGAGTAATTCTTCTGTCATGCGGTTGAGACGGTGAATCTCATCAATAAAGATAATATCTCCTGGTTTAAGACTGACCAGTAGCCCTGTAATATCTCTAGGACGCTCTAAAGCGGGGGCTGAAGTGATTTTACAGTCCACCCCCATTTCTGCTGCCAGAATCAAGGAGATGGTAGTTTTACCCAACCCTGGAGGCCCATATAAAAGCAGGTGATCTAAAGGATCTGCTCTACTTTTGGCAGCAGCGATCGCCATATTCAAGATGCCTTTAAGTTTTTTTTGTCCAATATAATCAACTAACTTTTGGGGGCGAATTTTAGCCTCATTGTGTTCCGTCTCCTGAGTGTTTGCCTGGGGAGATAGTAAAGTTACCTCGTAGTTTAATTGCTTGGCTAGGTTTTTTTTGCGTGGTTGTTGAGGATCTGGAGAGTCAGAAGATCTTTTAATTGCCATTGATTGTATTTTGCTACTGTTTCATTTATATGCTGCTGGCTGAATTGCAGGATGTCTTTAAGTTGGTTAACAAGGCATAAAAAATATATTGTCCTAGTACTAAACTAATTTTAGATAATAAACATTTTTAGGAGTGATTGAATGCGTTTAAGTGTTCCGACCAATATGATGGAGTTCTTTCGCAAAAGTGAGGGCAAATGGTACACCGAAAGAAGCGTACACCATTTTGATGTTGTGGCAGATGAATCTGGAGAATCTAATTTAATTGTTAAAGTGATTGAAGTTGATGACCCTAGAGTTAAACAAGCCTGCGATTTACAGGGTATAGATCCCCTTAAAGCTAAAGGAGGTGGGAGCTTTAGCTGGCAAGATAATCTAGAGGAAAAAGAGCCGAATCCGAACTACGCTGCGGTATTAATTGATGTTCCTGACGACGAGACAGGACGCAGTGGTAAGTTAATCCGCGATAAGGGCTATGTTAATGGCTTGCCTGTCATTAGTCGCTATTGGTTTGGTGAAGATGGTATTTTAACAATTAATACTGACTACGATAATAATCAGGGTCAGGAACGCTGTTGGTTCTTAACGGACGATTTCCGCGTCAGAGTCAGCACGATTCAAATGCTCAATGGCGTAAGTTTAATGGCTTACTGTTCAGAGCGTCGTTGTGTTTCTCCAGAAGATGTCAGGAAGATGGCTTTAACTCACGTAGAACATACATCATCAAAGTAGAGATTAGCTTAAAGCTTAGATAAGTCACTGGAGGATTGCTTTTTACCAATCTAGCCTCTGTTTGTTAAACTAGTAAGCTGTGGTAACAACTGCATATATTTAACATTTAGCTGAGAATCGCCATCAATGCAAAGAAAAAGTTCTTTTGACTCTGCTCATATTATGTATCGTTCTGAAGAACTAGTGAGCGCAGCTTCCAATCGCTATCGCATTACAGTTCAGGTGGCTAATCGGGCTAAACGCCGTCGTTATGAAGAATTAGAAAACTTCGATGACCCCACTATGAAACCCGTGATCCGCGCCATTATCGAAATGTCCGATGAGTTGACTCAACCAGAAATTATTGGTGATTAGAGTTCAAACTAAATCTATCAATGCAGCGTTTGCTTAAAAATGGGGTTGGCTGGCGGGTTGGCTGGCATCCCCAGGCAGATCGATATTCAGGTTTAATCGGTGCAGATGATTGGGCAATAGAGCTAACCAAAGCAGAGTTTGATGATTTTCGTCGCCTGTTAAATCAGCTTGTAGATACCATGAAACAAATGGAAGCTGAGTTGATGACACAGGAGAAAATTAGTTGTGAAGCAGAAACCAGCCTGTTGTGGATGGAAGTAGAAGGATATCCTCGCAATTATTCTTTAAGAGTGATTTTAAACGGCGATCGCCGTTGTGAAGGAAATTGGTCAGAAAATATTGCCCCACAGTTGCTTGAAGCATTAAATTCTTTGCTTAATTAACTCAATTTAACGTGCTTTAAAAATTTAAATCGTCAAATTCAGGCTTTAAATTGCGTTCCATCAAAGCTTTGATCGCTGATTGCGGAGTAATTTCTCCCTGTAACAATTTATTAACCTGTTGGGCAATGGGAACAGCGATCGCGGCTGAATCAGCAATTTTTACTACCACCTTAGTCGTATTGACTCCTTCGGCTGTCCCTTCCAAATCTGCTAAAATCTCTTCTAGAGTTTGACCCTGAGCTAATCTATAGCCCACCTGATAGTTACGAGATAGAGGACTATCACAAGTAGCAATTAAATCTCCCAAACCAGATAAGCCAAAGAAAGTTGCCCCCGATGCACCCAAATGCGTACCAATGCGAATCATTTCAGGTAAAGCACGGGTGAGTAAAGCAGCTTTAGCATTAGTCCCCAAATTCATGCCGTCGCAAACCCCAGAAGCGATCGCCATAACGTTTTTGAGCGTTCCTCCTAGTTCTGTCCCCAGGGGATCTTGATTAACATAGGCGCGAAACGTATCCGAAGCCAACATCTTTTGCACCTGTTGTGCAGCAGCTAAATTGCTACTGGCTAACACCGTAGCTGCGGGTAAACCT
The DNA here is from genome assembly GCF_003003995.1 of Pleurocapsa sp. CCALA 161. Lineage (GTDB taxonomy): Bacteria > Cyanobacteriota > Cyanobacteriia > Cyanobacteriales > Xenococcaceae > Waterburya. The sequence continues at coordinate 4,030 of NZ_PVWF01000075.1, forward strand.
TGGTCTATTTCTTTAGAGAGGTTGGGCCCTGACAATACCACTACAGAATTATGGGGTAATATAGACTGCCAGAGCTGAGAAGGGGTACGCTTAGTTTCGGGATCTAATCCCTTGGTAGCAGTAACAATGATTTTATCTACGGGTAGATTGAGCGATCGCAATTTTTGAGCAGTAGGAACAACTCCCTGCATAGATACTGCCGAGACGATAATTTGAGCATCTTGAACTACAGATACCAGAGGCATGTCACCACGATGTGACCAAGCATAGACATTATGATGATTATCTTGCACGATCTTGCCCAATGCTGTACCCCAGACTCCCATTCCTAAGATTGCGACCACAGAAGGTGTATGCACGAATGTAACCTCAAGGTATTTTTAGGTGTTTTAGGTATTTTGAGCTATTTTTTGGTTTTCAGATGTAATCAGCACTCAAGCTTTTTAATGCTGCATGTAGCTGTATTTAGCCATATTTCAACTTACAAACCAGAATGGAAAAAGCCAGCAGGAAAGTAGCGGAGTTAGCAACAAGCACAGGAATATTGTTGGTATAGAAACCATAAATTACCCACAGAATTACGCCCACGCAAAAACTTAGAAACATTGCCAGAGAGATATCTTTGGTAGATTTAGTCTGCCAAGTTTGAATTGCTTGAGGTAAAAAGGAAATAGTAGTTAAAACCCCTGCCACAAGACCCACATAAGTCATTGGTTCCATAAATCAATTATTAAAATTATTAAGTCGAAATAGATGGTAGCTGCATAGATATTCTATCGAGATTAATCTCGATCAGACGATGAGTCCCTTAACTTCTTTACAACCGCCTGTTTAAGGTTCGGAAAACTACACTACCTAAGATCCTGCATCAACTTGCACTATATAGAAAGATGAAGTGGAGACTGAGGGGAGCTAGTCAAACCAAAAAAAGTCAAGAATCATCGGCACAATCATCGTTATTGCGCCTTCCAGTGCAATTTTAGATTGATTATCTAAAAAAATAAATTTAGTTTTTGTAGTTATCGGAGTATTTGTTTAAGGTATGGCAAAAGTTGTTGGTATTGACTTAGGAACTACTAACTCTTGTGTAGCAGTGATGGAAGGGGGAAAACCCACAGTTATCGCTAACGCGGAAGGTTTTAGAACTACCCCCTCAGTTGTTGCTTATGCTAAGAATGGCGATCTTCTGGTTGGTCAGATTGCCAAACGTCAAGCGGTAATGAATACGGGTAATACTTTTTATTCGGTCAAGCGCTTTATTGGACGTAGACACGATGAGGTGAATAATGAAACCAAAGAGGTGGCTTACGAGGTCATCAAAGATAACAATGGTAACGTTAAGCTCAACTGTCCTGCACAAAACAAGCAGTTTGCACCAGAAGAAATTGCGGCTCAGGTTTTACGTAAATTAGTCGAAGATGCCAGTAAATATCTAGGAGAAAAGGTAACACAGGCGGTAATTACTGTTCCTGCTTACTTTAACGACTCCCAGCGCCAGGCGACTAAGGATGCGGGTAAAATTGCTGGGGTTGAAGTTCTACGGATTATTAATGAGCCTACTGCTGCGTCTTTGGCTTATGGGTTAGATAAAAAAAGTAACGAAACTATCCTTGTCTTTGACTTAGGTGGTGGTACATTTGACGTTTCCATCCTCGAAGTAGGTGATGGTGTATTTGAAGTCCTAGCTACTGCGGGTGATACTCACCTAGGTGGTGATGACTTTGATAAGAAAATTGTTGACTACCTAGCAGGAGAATTTCAAAAGAATGAGGGGATTGACCTACGCAAAGATAATCAAGCGCTACAGCGTTTAACTGAAGCAGCAGAAAAAGCCAAAATTGAGCTTTCTAGCGCCACTCAGACAGATATTAACTTGCCCTTTATTACTGCTACTCAGGATGGTCCTAAACACCTAGATGTTTCTCTTACTAGGGCTAAATTTGAAGAACTATGTTCCGATCTAATCGATCGCTGTCGTGTTCCTGTGGAACAAGCTCTTAAGGATTCTAAACTAGCGAAAGAAGCGATCGATGAAGTTGTGATGGTGGGGGGTTCAACTCGTATTCCCGCGATTATTGATATTACCCAAAAAGTTCTCAACAAACAGCCCAATCAAACTGTAAACCCTGATGAAGTTGTGGCAGTTGGTGCAGCAATTCAAGCTGGTGTTTTGGGTGGTGAAGTTAAAGACATCTTGCTGTTAGATGTGACTCCTCTTTCCTTGGGAGTAGAAACCTTAGGTGGAGTAATGACCAAAATTATTCCGCGTAACACCACCATTCCTACCAAGAAATCGGAAACCTTCTCTACGGCTGTAGATGGTCAAACCAACGTAGAAATTCACGTTCTCCAGGGTGAGCGGGAATTTGGTAAAGACAACAAGAGTTTGGGAACTTTCCGTCTCGATGGCATTCCTCCTGCACCTCGTGGCGTACCGCAAATTGAAGTTACCTTTGATATTGATGCCAACGGGATCTTGAGCGTAACTGCTAAAGATAAAGGCACTGGTAAAGAACAGTCCATCAGTATTACTGGAGCATCTACCCTTCCCGATGACGAAGTAGATCGCATGGTACAGGAAGCAGAATCTAATGCTGCTACGGATAAAGAACGTCGTGAAGCGATCGATCGCAAAAATCAGGCTGACTCCCTGGTTTATCAAGCTGAGAAACAGCTAACCGAGCTTGGAGATAAAGTTCCTGCTGCGGATAAAGAGAAAGCAGAAGGTCAAATTAAAGACCTTAAAGAAGCGATCGCTTCTGAGGATAATGAGAAAATTAAAACTCTCTTACCTGAACTGCAACAAACTCTTTACAGTATTGGCAGCAGCGTGTATCAACAGGGTGAAGGTGCAACGGAAGCTCCTGGAGCAGAAGCTCCTGGGGTAGAAACTCCTCCTAATGATGGTGCTGCAAGCAGTGACGGTGGTGATGATGTCATCGATGCTGAATTTTCTGAAACTAAATAAGCTTGTCAATCGATGCTAGCAGTATAATTTAATCTAGATATGAGGCATATCCATAGCGATATGTCTCTCTTTTTTTGTTCTGAACTATTCCACCGACATAGGGCAGTTCGCAAATTGCCCCTACTTTATATTCTTTAACAATGACTCAGCCAGAAGCACTACAAAAAATACTCCAGGCGATCGCATCTGGCGATCTTAGTCCCGAAATTGCCCTAGAAAAACTTAAGCATTTACCCTTTGAAAGTCTGGATCAATTTGCCAAGATCGACCATCACAGACAACTAAGAACTGGTTTTCCTGAAGTTATTTGGGGTGCGGATAAAACTCCCGAACAACTGATTAAAATTATTACGGCAATGCAGTCAGATGGAGCGGTAGTTATGGCAACTCGGATCCCAGCAGCAGTTTACCAACAACTAAAAGCAGCAATTCCTGAACTAGTTTACTATTCTACTGCTCGCATTTGCGCCCTCTCACCGGCTCAAACACCAACTCAAACGGGTACAGTTTCAATTTTGACTGCTGGTACTGCCGATATTCCCGTGGCAGAAGAAGCGGCAATTACCGCCGAACTATGTGGTTTTAACGTGGTTCGACTTTGGGATGTGGGAGTAGCAGGAATTCATCGACTGTTGAGTAATAGCCAGGTGGTGTATGAAGCTGATGTCTTAATCGTCGTCGCTGGAATGGAAGGAGCATTACCCAGTGTGGTGGCAGGAATGGCAGATTGCCCAGTAATTGCCGTGCCTACAAGTATTGGCTACGGGGCGAGTTTTGGTGGTATTGCTCCCTTACTGACGATGCTGAACTCCTGCGCTGCGGGGATTGGCGTAGTCAACATTGATAATGGTTTTGGCGCAGCTATTTTAGCGGGGCAAATTTTACGTACTGCTCAGAAAATAAATAAAGATCGAGACAAATAACAGTTAAACTAACAATTTTGATAAGCAGTTTCTTGAGCTAATCTAATTCCTGATTTATGTAAGCGATCGCTTACATAAATTACAGGAATTGGTGAATGGGAATTATAGTCGTCAGCTTGTCTCAGTTCCTCTTTAAGAGCATTTTTAACTTGTTCTTCTAGGGCAGCTATTTCAATCTCTAGCTGTTGAAACTTACTTTGTTGTCCTGGATTAAAAACTGGCTGGGATTTTTGCATAACTATGATCGAAATAATCTCTATAAAAGCTTGAGGCAGATCAAACTATAGTTTGACAATGTTCGATTTGTAATCATAGCCCAATGATTTTTTAAATTACGGCAAGAGTGGACATTTTGTTAACTGTAACCAGATTGTTGCTTTGAATTAAAATTACCATAGCCATTTTGCTTAATAGCTGATTACAATGCGGTAGACTAATTCGACTAACGCCAAATACTATGACTCAGACTATGACTCAAACCCTATTGTCAGTCAACCAGCTTAGAGTGGCATATCCTCGTCAACCACAAGGGGATATTTTCTGGGCGGTAGATGATGTGTCTTTTGAACTTAAGCCTGGGGAAAAGATTGGGCTTGTAGGGGAGTCTGGCTGTGGGAAATCTACTTTGGGGCGGGCAATCATGCGTCTTTTGCCAGCAGGTAGTCAGGTATCAGGTCAAGCGATTTTTCAAGATAAGTCGGTTTTTGAACTGAATAAAGCTGAATTGCGTCAATTTCGCGGAGAAGTCGTGGCGCTGGTATTTCAAGATCCGATGACGCGGTTAGATCCTTTGATGACTATTGGCGATCACTGTTTAGAAACAATTAAAGCACATCAGCCTAAACTAACTAAATCCGCAGCCAAACAACTAGCACTCTCTACTTTAGAAACAGTCAAAATACCTGCTAACCGATGGGGGCAATATCCCCATGAATTTAGCGGCGGTATGCGTCAACGGGTAGCGATCGCTCTGGCTCTTTTACTTAACCCCAAAGTAATTGTTGCAGATGAACCTACAACCAGCCTTGACGTGACCATTTCAGCGGAAATATTGACTGAATTGACTCGGCTGTGTAGTGAAAGGGATATGGGATTGCTCTTAATTTCTCACGATTTAGCCTTAGTAGGAGAATATTGCGATCGCATTGCGGTAATGTATCAGGGCAAAATGGTGGAAACAGGAGATGTTAATTCAATTCTCTATCATCCCCAGCATGAATATACTAAGTCGTTACTTAATGCCGCACTTCATTTACATGCAGTAGCAGAAGATATTGCCGACAGTAACACATTGAAGAATCCAATTTTAAGAGTTGAAAATTTAAAACAGTATTTCACTCTAGAAGCAAACTTAATTCAGCAGCTATTTTTAAACGAAAAAACAGCAAAAATTAAAGCCGTAGATAACATTAGCTTCAATTTATATCCAGGGGAAATATTAGGACTAGTAGGAGAATCTGGCTGTGGTAAAAGTACTCTATCTCGGACAATCTTACAATTGCTTAAACCAACTTCGGGTAAAGTTGAATTTTTAGGACAAGATCTAACTACACTTTCCGCTTCAGCCATGCGGAATCAAAGACGACAGCTACAGATGGTCTTTCAAGATCCTCATGCCTGTCTTAATCCCTTGATGACTGTGGGGGAAAGTATTGCCGATCCGTTATTAATTCATCACCTTGCTAATGTCACGGATGCAAAGCAACAGGTATTAATCATGCTCGAAAAAGTAGGCTTAACTCCTACGGCAGAATATTACCAACGCTATCCTCACGAATTATCAGGCGGACAACAGCAAAGAGTGGCGATCGCCAGAGCCTTAATTACCAACCCTAAGCTAGTCATCTGTGATGAACCTGTGAGTATGCTCGACGCTACCGTGCAAACCCAGGTATTAGAGCTAATGCTGGCATTGAAAGCTGAATTTGACTTAACTTACCTATTTATCACCCATGACCTCTGGGTAGCTAGATTCTTTTGCGATCGCATTGCGGTGATGAATTCTGGTCAAATTGTCGAAATTGACGCGACGGAGAAGATTTTTACTCAAGCACAACATCCCTATACTCAAAAACTCTTGGCGGCTGCACCGTTATTAGCTAAATAAATCTTTAAGAACTGAATTTGCAAGATCATCTGTCATCAACAGAGATTCTACATCAACACAGATAAATCCAAGACGCTCAACCTCGTCTCTCATACATTGATCGTAGAGTAGAGTACGAGCTAAAAACTTTTGAATCAGGTACTGCCGATCCTGGTTTACATTATCAAAATTACTTTCAGCCAAGATTCGACTTCGGAAGAATTCCTCACTAGCTGTAAGCCAAATTGCTTTGACAGTATTTTTGTCAACTAAATTCGCTACAAATTTTGGCCATAATGCAGATCCTTCAAGTACAAGGCACTCTCTTGATAAATCAAAGCTATGAGCATGAACTATCGCCTCAACCTGTGGTAAAACATTATTTTGATAGTGGTCTAATACATCTAAAAAAAGAGCCTCAACCGATAAAGTTTGATAATGCTGTACTACATGTTCTGGAATAGTCTTGACCTTTGTAGTAACCCAAGGACGACCAGGATGTCGCGCTAAAGTGTCTGTAGAAAGATAATTCCAACTCAGTTTGGCTGCTAAAGATCGACCAAGAGTCGATTTTCCTACATGGGAAGAGCCACTAATTAGAATCACTCTTGTTTGATTAATTAATTTGGTCACTCAAAAAAATAGGGGCAATAAAAACCCCTACTAAATATTTATTTATTATTCATTGTGACGCGAAGCTAATCCTTTAGGACTCATTGCTCATTGCTCATTGCTCATTGTTCATTGAATTTACATTCCAGGTAAATTCAAACCACTGGTAAGTTCTTCCATGCGTCCACGCATCAAGTCTGTAGACTGTTCATAAGCAGACTTCATTGCTGCGGAAACAGATGCGGAAAGAGCCTCTGCTCCAGCATTCATGGCTTCAGGAGAAATCTCAACGCGACGGGGTTCTTGATTGCCACTCATGACGACTTTAACTAGTCCATCTTCACTAGTCCCTTCAATTTCCATCTGCTCTAATTCATTTTGGAGTTGTTGCGCTCCTGCCTGTACCTCCTGAGCTTTTTTGAAAGCATCAGCAAGTTCTTTCATTTTGCCTAGTGGCCCAAATCCTTTTCCTGCCATATCTATTTATTGTGTTTTGTATTGGTAATTATGAAATCAATTAGAAAGATTAGCATAACTCAGAGATCGGTGAGATCGGTTGATTAAAACTCTCCGAGTAGCTTAACTTCTGGCTCTAGAGATACTGACCAATGATATTCTACTTTTTCTTGAGCATAGCGAATTAATTCAAAGATATCTTTAGCAGTAGCCGTACCGCAGTTGAGAATAAAGTTGGCATGACGATGAGCTATTTGTGCATCACCAATTTTGTAACCTTTTAATCCCAGCTGCTCGATCAAATTAGCTGCTGCTTGGGGTTGAGGATTACGGAAAACGCTACCGCAACTGGGCAGGTGATAAGGCTGAGTTGTCTTGCGCTGCGTCCAATTTTGGTTAGAAAGTTCCATGATTTCAGCTTTGCTATAGCCAGGCTCAAGCTGTATTGTTGCTCTGACGACCAGGCGATCGCCTTTTTGCAAGTTAGAGGTACGATAGCTGTAGGCTAACTCTTCTGGCTTTAATTCGGCGATTGTCCCGTCGGGAGATAAGACAGTAGCGCTGACTAAAATATCCGCCAGACAAGACTTGTGCGCCCCTGCATTCATCACCACACCACCGCCAACAGTACCAGGAATACCCACCGCCCATTCCAGCCCTTTCAGACCACGTTTAGCAGCTTTCCAGGCTAGTTTTGCGATCGCCTCTCCTGCATCCGCAACCAAAATTCCTGTTTCTGGATCGAACTCATAGCCTCGAAAATAGCGAGTTGACAAAACAAATCCTGGTAAACCGCGATCGCTAATCAGTAAATTTGAACCAGCCCCCAACAAAGTTAAAGGCATATCCTGAGACTGATACCATTCAAAACTGGCTGCCAACTCGTCCCAATTTCTTGGCGCTGCATACCATTGAGCATCACCTCCTACTTTATAGGAAGTTTGACTAGCTAAAGATACGCACTTCTGGATTAAATTATCATTGCTCACTGTTCATTGCTCACTGTTCATGGACAACAGATCGATAGTTTTGGGAATAGATTGATTAAGATTACCCGCTCCTAAGAATATTGCCAAGTCTCCAGGCTTTAATATTTCTAAACCCAGAAAGTTTTCAATTGAATTAACGTTTGGGTGATAGTAAACCTGATGATGGTAGATGGTGATCGCCTTAACTAAATCTGAACCACTGATGTTGAAGGTGTTGTTTTCTCCTGCACTATAAATATCTGTAATCACTACTGCATCTGCATCTTTGAAAGCTTGGGCAAATTCTTGTAGGAAGGTTTTAGTCCGACTGTACCGATGAGGTTGAAAAATTGCCACTACTCGCTGAAGAGAATTGTTACCAGATACTCTTTGTCTGGCAGCAGTTAGAGTGACTTTAATTTCACTGGGATGATGGGCATAGTCATCAATCAAGGTGATGCCGTTAACTTCTCCTCGATGCTCAAACCGTCTTTTTGTTCCACCGAAAGTAGCGATCGCTTGAGCAATAGTACTAAACTCCAAACCGACTTGTCTACCTACAGCGATCGCCGCTAAAGCATTGTTGAGGTTATGTTCCCCAAGTAGTGGTAGCTCTAATTTCCCCAGACAAACTCCTCTTTCCCAAATTTGGGAATTACTGCCTTGACCATGATAAATAATGTTTTTAGCGGTGTAGTCTGCCCCCCAATCTGGATTTAAACCATAGCTAATAGTTAAAGCTAATTCGTCACGAATAATCGGATCGTCGATGCAGCCAATTAGTGTATTACACTGTCCCGCAAAAGATTGAAAAATACCGACTACTTCTTGAATATCCTGATAGCGATCGGGATGGTCTAACTCAATATTGGTAATAATGCCAATACTCGGATGATGCTTAACTAAAGAACCATCTGATTCATCTGCTTCGGCGACTAAATATTCTCCTTGCCCACTTCTAGCATTACCATCCCAAGCATCCACCTCCCCACCGACAATAATTGTGGGGTCAAGCTGACATTTGAAAAGCATATAGCCAATTAAGCTACTGGTGGTGGTTTTACCGTGAGTACCTGAAACTGCAATACCTTGGTATTCATCAATCAAAGCTGCTAAAAGATCGGAACGGTGGAAAATGGGACAGCCGAGTTGGACTGCTGCCTGATATTCAGGATTAGTTTGGGCGATCGCCGTAGAACAAATAACTTGGGGTAGCAAAGTTTGAGTGGAACTATCCAAAACCTTCATTTCTAAAAGGGCTTCAGAACTTCCTCCTGCCGATACTGGCTGGCGTTTCATCTCTGGAGTTGGCACAAAAAAATCGAGATTTCTAGCTTCTTGACGATAAAAAATCTTCGCTCCCAAAGCTTCTAATCGATCGGTAATATGGCTAGAACGCAGATCAGAACCTGATACTGGCAGCTGTCGCTGAGCAACAATCTGGGCTAAAGCCGACATCCCAATTCCGCCAATACCAATAAAGTGAAATGGTTTTCCTTTTAAATCTACTTTTGCCACTTCTTTGACTCCTGCCATAGCACGTATATCTTGGTTGAAGGTTACAAAATACTAACTTGTTTCAAAGTAAAGCACCCTGTATATTCTCATTGCCTTAAACAATACGGGCTATGATAGCAAGAATTTTTTAGACTTAGTTATACTTAAAGACAAACGAGCAGCATCAGCTCGGTAAATCTAGGCTGAAAAACTGCGTCTTCCCAGAATGCAAAGTCAATTGTTTTCTACCTTTCAAGTTCACAATTGGTGAGCCGATCGCTTTTGAGATTGCATCGCAATATTTTTAACCGCAGACAATTATTACCTTCAGATTATTAGCCTAATTAAGGTTGAAATTGATTCTGGGTCAGGTCTTGAAATGTGCTTACTTTACGATATGATGAGTCTTATTAAGAATGTTTTAATGTATTAACCTAATAAAATAGAGGGCAAGAGAATAGTGGTTAGAGTAGCAATTAATGGTTTTGGGCGGATCGGACGTAATTTTGTCAGATGTCTACTAACCAGAGGAAATGATACAAATTTAGAATTGGTGGGTCTTAACGATACTTCTGATCCTAAAACCAACTCTCACTTATTAAAGTATGACACTATGTTGGGTGTTTTGGACGCAGACATTAGTTATGATAGTAACTCTCTAATCGTCAACGGTAAGACAATCAAATGTGTCTCGGATCGCAACCCTCTAAACTTGCCCTGGAAAGAGTGGGATGTTGATATCGTTATTGAAGCTACTGGCGTTTTCCGTGATGCCGAGGGAGCAGGAAAACATCTTCAAGCTGGTGCTAAAAAAGTAGTGATCACTGCTCCTGGAAGTGGTCCTAACATTGGTACTTACGTTATGGGAGTAAACGACGAAAAATATACTCCTGGCGAATTTGATATTGTTAGTAATGCTAGTTGTACGACTAACTGTCTCGCTCCTATTGTTAAAGTCATTAACGAAAACTTCGGCCTCATCAAAGGTGCAATGACTACTACTCATAGTTATACTGGTGACCAACGAATTTTGGATGCTAGTCACCGCGATTTAAGACGAGCTAGAGCAGCAGCAGCTAATATTGTTCCTACCTCCACTGGTGCAGCTAAAGCAGTAGCTCTTGTCTATCCTGAGGTAAAAGGCAAGCTTAACGGTATTGCCCTGAGAGTACCAACTCCTAACGTTTCAGTCGTTGATTTGGTTGCTCAAGTTGAGAAGAAAACCATTGCCGAGGAAGTTAATGAAGTCCTCAAGAAAGCTGCTGAAACTTCACTCAAAGGTATTTTAGACTATACCGATCTGCCGCTTGTTTCTTCTGATTTTAAAGGTACAGATGTTTCTTCTACCGTCGATGGACAGTTAACTTTAGTAATGGATGGGGATATGGTTAAAGTCATTGCTTGGTATGACAACGAGTGGGGTTATTCTCAGCGTGTTGTTGATTTGGCTGAATTGGTAGCTAAAGGAATGTAAGTAATTTTGTGATTGAACTCTAATTCATTAGATTTTGAGCTGGACACCTCCCGATGAAGGTTAGGGGAGGTGTTTTTTAATGGTTTGCTTAAAATAGTTTTATTAAATAGACGAACAGGATTTAGTCTAAAAGGCGATCGCTTTAGCTATTCTCGACACTTTCTACTGCAAAATTGCCAAGAATTGTTTAATTAACTGAGGTTTTATCCTAAGTGATGTCAATTGAAAGCTATCATATATAACTGATGTATCGGCTGCATAACGAACAACCAGTACACACTTTAGATATATTTTTATGACTAACCCCAAAATAGATACAAAAGCTTTCAAACGTAATTTACAACAGTCAGAAAACTATCATCGTCGCGGTTTTGGACACGATGAAGAAGTAGCTGGAACAATGAATTCTGAGTATCAAAGTGATTTAATTCAGATAATCCGCGATCGCCATTATCATCTTGAACAGGGAGATGTTACTATCCGTTTGGCGGAGTCTTTTGGCTTTTGTTGGGGAGTAGAAAGAGCGATCGCCATGGCTTATGAAGCTAGGGAGCATTTTCCCACCGAAAAGATTTGGATTACTAACGAAATTATTCATAATCCTACGGTAAATCAGCGTTTACAGGAGATGAACGTCGGTTTTATTGCAGTGGTAAATAATGAGAAAGATTTTAGCGTCGTCACGTCAGGAGATGTGGTAATTTTACCTGCTTTTGGCGCTAGCGTTCAAGAAATGCAGCTACTCAACGATAAAGGCTGCAAAATCGTAGACACTACCTGTCCTTGGGTATCAAAAGTCTGGAATTCGGTAGAAAAGCACAAAAAACGCGATTATACTTCGATTATTCACGGTAAATATGCCCACGAAGAAACTGTAGCTACCAGTTCCTTTGCCGATCGCTATTTGGTAGTATTAAATCTAGCTCAGGCGGAATATGTAACCAACTATATTCTTAACGGTGGAGAGCGAGAAGAATTTCTAAATAAGTTTAAAAACGCCTACTCAGAAGGTTTCGATCCCGATCGGGATTTAGAGAAAGTCGGCATTGCCAATCAAACCACTATGCTTAAAAGCGAAACTGAGCAAATTGGTAAACTGCTAGAACAAACGATGCTGCGAAAGTATGGCCCAACGGAGTTAAACGAGCATTTCATGAGTTTTAATACCATCTGCGATGCGACTCAAGAACGTCAGGATGCTATGTTCAACCTGGTAGAAGAAGATTTATCGTTGATGATTGTTATTGGTGGTTTTAACTCTTCCAACACTACTCACCTGCAAGAAATCGCCGTAGAACATAATATCCCTTCCTACCATATCGATAGTGTAGAACGGATCATCAGTCGCGATCGCCTCGAACACAAACCTTTAGATCGAGATCTTACTATCGCTGAAAATTGGCTTCCCACAGGAAAAATTAACGTTGGCATTACTTCTGGTGCTTCGACTCCTGATAAAGTGGTCGCGGATGTGATCGAAAAAATATTTGCTTTAAAAGCGGTGGAGATCGCTAACTAGCTAAGTAATTTGGCGTTGCTGATTAAGTAATGTCATATAGTGGATTACTGTTCTAAGCTCTAAGCTTTAAGCCATGAGCTTTTTTAGAAAAGAGTTGCTCTTGATAGAGACAAGAAAATGCTCAACATACAATTCACTAACGCCAGTAATTTAAGCATTTAATTAAGAAATTTTGGTCTGGCAGCAGACGTTATCTGTAGCGTCTGTTCGAGGCTTTGCCAGTCTTCTTGTTGAATTAAAGCAATGATTTCGTCTAGATTCTGACGATATTGCAAGAGCGATCGCAATAATTCTTGCTGGTTATATTTTGCTATCATTACTCCCAATTCAGCATTACCTCCACCCACTCGACTAGTATCGCGAAACCCAGAGCTTGCGAGGATTTGCGCTAATTTAAAAGTATCGGGTTCTTCGGTTAGACAGGCTTTAATTAGGCTAGCGCTTACCATCACAGGTAGATGAGAGATCCAGCTGACGGCGCGATCGTGAATTTGAGCATCGCAGACATAAGGAATCGCAGATAATTCTGAGGCGATCGCTGTTAACTTGGCAATATTTTCTGGCTTGCTTTGATCTGTCGGTGTAAATACATAGGCTGCCCCAGTAAACAAATTGGCTACGGCGGCATCAATTCCGCTTTGCGTTGTTCCCGCCATGGGATGCCCCCCAATAAAGTTTGACCATAGCTGACTACATTCGGCAACTATCGGCTGTTTGACTGAACCAACGTCGGTAATAATTGTCTTTGGATTGATATAAGGAATTAACTGTTTGATAGTTGAGGCGATCGTAGCAATAGGCGTACAAATAAATACAATCTCCGTTTCTGCTAGAATCTTAAACTCTGGACTCGCATAGTCAGCAATACCTTTTTCCAAGGCGATCTGACAGGTTTTTAATTGACGAGATACGCCATAAATTTTATGTCCTTGCGAGCGCAAATCTATAGCTAAAGAACCCCCAATTAAACCCAAGCCAACTATCCCAATTTTCATGAGCGATTCTATTGTTGAAGATCTCTACTTTTAGAAAAAACAAATTATTACAAATATTTTACAGACAAACCCATTTTTGATTAGCGTAAATACTTAACAAAAGTTTTTGTTAAGCAAACTTGTGCAAATTGGCAATTTGACTTTAAAATCTATATTTCATCAGACATTCTGGAGTTATATTCCTGCATATTTTTCTGAAAAAATATTCAATAATTACTAAGACAAGTTAAAGAATATTGGAAGGTCACTGGGGATCGATTTAGGATGACGTTTGGCACTAAAAATACTAGGGAGGCTTGTGTACTTTATCATCTCTGATTAACAAAAAGATTTATCTATCACAAATAGCCAATTAACATCGTTTTCTGTGGGTAAAGTTTGAAATTACCAAGACAATTTTTTTAGTTATCTCTCTTCAGTCCTGGGTTGAGCAATGATTTTGATCGGTCTTACATTACCCCTGCAAGAGATTTTGAGTTTATTCTGTCTTCCGCTATACATTCATTAGGAGAATCTATGACCGTAACCGTCGATAGACAATTAGAGAACAGCCAACCAGAAAATCAAGCAAGCCCTCGTAAAATCGGCATTCCCAAAGAAATATATGCTAATGAATGTCGAGTAGCTGCTACACCCGATACAGTTAAGAAGCTACAGAAATTGGGCTTTGAAGTCTTGGTAGAAACCAATGCGGGAGCAGCAGCTAGTTTTACGGATCAAGCTTATGAAGCAGCCGACTGCAAAATTATGGCTGACGCAACTTCTCTTTGGTCAGAAGCCGATATCATTCTTAAGGTTCGCGCCCCTGAAAATTCAGAAATTACCGAAATGCCACCAGGTAAAACTATTATTAGCTTTATCTGGCCCGCGCAGAACGAAGAATTATTAAACAAGCTAGCAGATCGAGAAGCCACAGTCATTGCGATGGATGCTGTCCCCAGAATTAGTCGCGCTCAGAAGATGGATGCTCTATCTTCCATGGCTAATATTGCTGGTTATCGAGCAGTAATTGAGGCAGCCAATAACTTTGGGCGGTTTTTTACCGGGCAAATCACCGCAGCGGGGAAAGTTCCCCCAGCTAAGGTAATGGTCATTGGTGCTGGGGTAGCGGGTTTAGCAGCGATTGGTGCAGCTAGAAGTTTGGGGGCAGTAGTACGAGCCTTTGATACTCGCCCTGCGGTGAAAGAGCAGGTAGAAAGTCTTGGTGCAGAATTTTTGGAACTAGAGTTTGAAGAAGACGGAACAGGTTCTGGTGGTTATGCCAAAACCATGAGTCAAGAATTTATTGATGCAGAGATGGCACTCTTTAGAGAGCAAGCTAAAGAAATCGATATTATTATTACTACAGCTTTAATTCCTGGCAGACCAGCCCCTAAACTGATTCTGACCGACATGGTAGAGATGATGAAAGAAGGTTCTGTAGTAGTAGATTTAGCTGCCGAACAGGGTGGCAACTGCGAAGTAACTAGACCCAACGAAGTTTACAAATATGATGGTGTGACCATTATTGGTTTAACCGATTTACCCAGTCGTATGGCTGCCCAATCTAGCCAGCTTTATGGTACAAACCTTTGGCATCTGCTCAAAGACATGGGCGGTGCGGAAGACTACAAAGTAGACTACGAAGACCAAGTTGTGCGCGGTGCGTTAATTGTCCACGAAGGCAAAGTAACTTGGCCTCCACCAAAAATTGATAATCCTTCCCCAACACCTCCTCCTAAGCCTAAAGCAGTAGTATCTGCTGTAGCCAAAGAAGAGAAAAAGTCTAACGGTATGGTTTGGGTAATTGTGGCTGGGTTAGCCCTACTAGGAATTGGTATTGGTGCGCCGACTTCTTTCTTGTCTCACTTTACCGTCTTTGTCCTAGCCTGCTTTATTGGCTATCAAGTAATTTGGAACGTTTCCCCCGCTTTACATACCCCTTTAATGAGTGTGACTAACGCCATTAGCGGAATCATTATTTTAGGCGGTATGTTGCAAATATCTGGAGAAATAACTTCGCCTTCGGTAATTCTCGGCGCGATCGCCATTTTAGTAGGAACAATCAATATCTCTGGGGGCTTTTTGGTTACCCAACGGATGCTTAAGATGTTCCAGAAATAATCGACACATATCATACACACTCTGTAAGGGCGAACCGCCGTTCGCCCCTAAGATTTATCTTCACGAAATAAATTTATGACCAATAATCTTGTGGCGGTTGCTTATATTGCAGCCAGTGCCTTATTTATCCTCAGCCTGGGGGGACTATCAAACCAGGAAACAGCCCGTCAAGGTAACTTGTTTGGGATCATTGGAATGGCGATCGCTTTTGTCGCCACTGCCTTGAGCGCACAGGTGAACGGTTACGGAGTTTTAATTGGTGCGATCGTTCCTGGGGCTATCATCGGCTCGATTCTTGCGGCTAGAGTGGCGATGACTTCCATGCCTGAACTGGTAGCAATCTTACACAGTTTCGTCGGTTTAGCTGCGGTATTGGTGGGCTTGGCTACCTATCTACAGCCCGAAAACACTTTAACTGGCGTTGAAGCTACTATCCACGAACTAGAAATCTACATCGGCATTTTTATTGGTGCTGTTACTTTTGCTGGTTCAGTTGTAGCGTTTGGTAAGCTAAATGGTTCTTTTGGTAGCAAGCCTCTCATGTTACCTGCCCGTCACTTAATCAATATTGCTTTATTAGTTGGTTCAGTAGCTCTTGGTGTTCAGTTCATGGGAACAGAGAACGGTTTACAACCACTGTTAATTATGACTGGGTTAGCTTGTGTCCTTGGTTTCCTACTCGTCATGGGGATCGGTGGCGCAGATATGCCTGTCGTAATCTCCATGCTTAATAGCTACTCTGGTTGGGCTGCTGCTGCTGCTGGTTTCATGCTTTCCAACGATGTTTTAATTGTAACTGGTGCATTAGTCGGTAGTAGTGGGGCAATTCTTAGCTATATCATGTGTGAAGCCATGAATCGCTCCTTTATCAGCGTTATCTTAGGTGGTTTTGGTGAAGGTGCTGCTGCTACATCCACTGGTGAAGCCAAACCCATGGGCGAAGCTACTGCAACTAACGTCGAAGAAGTGGCAGAATTGCTTAACGATGCTAAAAACGTGGTTATCGTACCTGGTTACGGTATGGCAGTTGCCCAAGCACAACACTCCGTCTCCGACATTACTAAAATTCTGCGCAAGCGTGGTAAAGAAGTTCGTTTTGGTATTCACCCCGTAGCAGGTAGAATGCCTGGACACATGAATGTATTGTTAGCAGAGGCTAACGTACCCTATGACATCGTGTTAGAGATGGACGAAATCAACGAAGATTTCTCGAATACTGATGTGGTGTTGGTAATTGGTGCAAATGATACTGTTAATCCGAGCGCCTTGGATGATCCTAGTAGCCCCATTGCAGGTATGCCTGTGATGGAAGTCTGGCACGCTCAAAATACAATTGTGATGAAGCGTAGCTTGGGTATTGGTTATGCAGGGGTGGATAATCCTTTGTTCTACATGGATAATAATCAGATGCTTTATGGCGATGCGAAGCAAAATGTGAGTGCTTTGTTGAATGAGTTATCTAAGACTGAGAAGGAATTAGTTGCTGTTTAAATTGATTTGAGTTATTTTTTGAATCCTCCCTAGACAACTAGAGAGGATTTTTCATTATTTATTATTCAATCCATGATGGAATCATTGACTATTTTAGTTCGGGCATTAAAACTCATTTATTCTGTGCAATGCCGAGCTTTCAGTCAATTACAAACTATGAGAGTAGAAGGGCTTAATCGACAACCTCTACCAAGTGTCAAGACAGTTGTTTGTACCTGCTATTCGCCAGTTTATTATCAATAATCTTCCTCAAACCGTTGCTTCTTGACTCCACAATTCTTTATTTTTGTCAATGGCATTCTTAAAAAAATTAAAAATGAAACTACACATAACGCTAAAGATATTCCAAAGACAGTGAATAAATTACGATAAAAATTATTCATTAGATTGTTTGAGAATTAATATTTTCTACTCTAAATGGCGATCGCGAAGCGTAAGCACAGCCTAATCGCAAATCATGAACAATATAGAATTCTTACAGCAAGTATTAGCAGGCGCAACACCAAATATTGATGAGTTTGTCGATATTTTAGGCGATCGCTTTTCTCTGTTGCGAGAGTATCAATCTACCCCTCAAGATTGCCAATGGCACGCAGAAGGAAACTTGTATATTCATACGGGAATGGTCTTGAATGAAATCTACAAGATTCTGCAAACTGAAGCAACTCATTTAGATTGCGATCGCCGTCTTAGTTTAATTTTAGGCGCTTTATTCCATGATATTTATCAGCCAATCACTACTAAAGAGCAAGAAATTGAAGGGAAAATTCGCCTTGTTGCTCCCCAACAAGCTATTAAAGGACGTTCCTATTTAGCACTAAAATTAGTGGGTTTAGATTTACCCTATTCCGTAGTCGAGAACACCTTAAGCTTAGTTGCTTATCATCACGAGCCTAAAAAGTTAGTTACGCAGCATAAATCCGCTGGAGAATATCAAAAGCTTGCTCGTCTTAGCGATCCAGAATTGCTTTATTGGCTAGCATTAGGCGATATTCGCGGACGAGAATGCTCAGATCGAGAACAGCAATTAGAAATTGTCGAGATTTATAGTTTATCTGCTCGAAAATATCAAGCCTGGCAAGCTTTTGGTGGTGAGTATCAGCCTTGGCGAGTATATTTTAAGCGTGAATTAGCCGACTGGAATCAAGCTACTCGTGATTTAGTTTTTACTCAAGCGATCGCTCGTTATGAAGCTGGCAAGATTTTTGCTCCAGAATCAGAGCTACTTCGTTCCTATTCCTATCGAAATTCTTTTCCCCAGGTGGTTATAACTTTTGGCGTTAGCGGCTCGGGAAAAAGTACTTGGATTAAGCATCATCTTGCCGATCATACAGTTATCTCTCTTGATGCTTTGAGAGCTAAAATAGCTAGTTCTCGCAGCGATCAGTCGCAAAATAGTAAAGTGGTTCAAGTAGCTCAAGAACAGTTAAAAACGCTGTTGTGTAGCCAGAGTAAAATCGTCTGGGATGCCACCAGCTTGAGATATGACTTTAGACAGCAGATCATTAGTCTTAGTCGTCAATACGGCGCATTAATAACTTTAATAATCTTTCACTGTCCTGAGTCAATCTATCCAGAACGCAACCGCCAACGTCGTCACAGCATCCCCGAAGAAGTATTATGCCAACAACTACAGTCTTTAGAATTTCCTGAATTAAATGAAGGCGATCGCACTATTATTGTTGATGAACAGGGAAATACCCTCGCTACTCATGGAACTTGTTAATTAACTTTCGACTGCTCAGTAATCAGTAATCAGTAATTACTCCCCTACTCCTGCAAAATCTACCAATAAAGAGAGGTTTTGGCGCAAGGTTTCTAGTCCCAGGCGATCGCTAGCGGAAATAAATAACGCCAGGGGAAATTCTTCTTTTGCCTGATTGAGTGCGTCACTGCCAACCTGATCTAGTTTATTAAAGACCAACAAAATTGGCCCAGGAACAATGGGCATTTCGCCCAGGATTTCCATCACCGAACGGATTTGATTTTCCCAGCTAGGATGAGATAGATCGACCACATGAAGCAGCGCATCGGCTTCGGTAACTTCTTCTAAAGTAGCGCGAAAGGCATCGACTAAAGCTGGCGGGAGCTGTTGAATAAAACCGACTGTATCAGTCAATAGCATATTTTGGGGTTCTCCCGTATCCGCATTAGGTATGGATAAGCGACGGGTAGTTGGATCGAGGGTAGCAAATAGCTGGTTAGCGACGTACACTTCTGAATTGGTTAAGGCATTAATTAAAGTTGATTTACCCGCATTTGTGTAACCGACGATCGCCACAGTAGGCACATCCTGTTTTTGGCGTTGTTTGCGCATCCGCGAACGTTGTGCCTGTAATTCTGTTACTTCCTGCTGTAAACGAGTAATTCGCTTTTGAATACTTCTTCTTTCGGTTTCTAGCTTAGTTTCACCAGGGCCTCTTGTCCCGATCCCGCCACCAAGACGGGACATGGCTAGCCCTCTACCTACCAGACGAGGCAACATATACTCTAACTGAGCCAACTCTACCTGAAGTTTACCTGCACGAGATTGAGCGCGTTGAGCAAAAATATCGAGAATAATTTCTGTGCGATCTACCACCCGCACTCCAAATTGGCTTTCTAGATTGCGGATTTGAGCAGGAGAAAGGGAGCGATCAAAAGCGACTAAGTTAGCGCCTAAAGTTTGTACTCGCAGGGCAATTTCCTGTACTTTACCTTCGCCAATTAAAGTTCGCGGATGAGGACGCGATCGCTTTTGCCGAATTGTTTCTAAGACTTCTCCGCCAGCGGTATTCACCAATCCCACCAGTTCATGGAGACGATCTTCAAATTCTGGTTCGGCGATTTGATCGACTTGCAAACCAACTAAAACTACTAGATCGCGATCGCTACCTACCTGTTGAGCGACAAATTCCCGTTCAAACTCGGCTTCTAAACCTTCCACTAATTCCAGGAAATCTTGATTAGTTAAAGTATCTAGATTCATTGCCTCAGATACTGACCAGTACTGCTGTTCAGCAACTATTTCCGACTGAGGTAATAAATGTGCTAAGTAGGTATCTTGCACATAACCTGTTGCACCACCACCCCGTTTTAATTTACCTGTACCAGTGAGGGTAATTAAAGCCAAAGCGTCTAATCTTTGACGTACCATTGCTGTTAGGCTGGACTCTTTTGGTGGTTCAGGTTGCAGCTTAGTAGAGATACAGCGAATCCCCGAAAGCCTCTTAGCACCGTAACGAGGCAATTCTAAAGGCGGAATTTGAGTTTGTAGAGCATTACCTACCCCAACTCTAATCACCTGTCCCCGACGATTAATATAAACACAGACAGGCTGATTAATCTCAGTACTAATTGCTGCTAATTTTTGAGCAAATTCTGGGGTAACAATTAT
>NZ_PVWF01000076.1 GCF_003003995.1 Pleurocapsa sp. CCALA 161
GGTAATACTGCCAATAACCAACTCGATGGCGGTCTTGGCAACGATATCATGACTGGTGGAACGGGCAACGACACATATGTGGTCGATGCTACGGGGGATGTTGTCAGTGAAACCTCAACTACTACCACTGAAATCGACACTGTACAGTCGGGCGTTACCTACACTCTTGGTGCCAATCTAGAAAATCTCACCTTGACTGGGACAACTGCGATTAATGGTACTGGTAACACGCTTAACAATACCCTGACGGGTAATGCTGCCAACAACCAACTCGATGGCGGTCTGGGGAATGATACCATGACTGGTGGCACAGGTAACGACACCTATGTTGTCAATAGTTCCAGCGATGTAGTTAGTGAAACCTCAACTACTACCACTGAAATCGATACTGTTAATGCTTCAGTTACTTACACTCTCGGTACAAACCTAGAAAATCTCACCTTGACTGGTACGAGCGCGATCAATGGTATTGGTAACACTCGCAACAATAGCATCACAGGTAATACTGCCGACAACCAGCTTGATGGTAGTACTGGCAATGATACCCTCATTGGTGGTACGGGCAACGACATCTATGTTGTTGAGGCGACGGGGGATGTAGTTAACGAAACCTCCACCACTGCCACTGAAATCGATACTGTTAACGCTTCAATTACCCACACTCTGGGGGCCAATGTGGAAAATCTCACCCTGACTGGCACGAGTGCGATTAACGCTACGGGTAACGACCTCAACAATTCTATTACAGGTAATACTGCTAATAATACGCTGTCAGGTGCTGCTGGGTTAGATACCATGACAGGTGGTACGGGTAACGATACCTATGTTGTCGATGCTACAGGGGATGTTGTCAACGAAACCTCCACCACTGCCACTGAAATCGATTCGATCCAGTCCAGTGCTACTTACACTCTGGGCGCTAACATTGAAAATCTCACCTTGACTGGTGCGAGCATGATCAATGGTACTGGCAACGCCCTCAACAATAGCATCACAGGTAATGCTGCCAACAACCAACTCGATGGCGATCTGGGGAATGATACCCTCATTGGTGGCACAGGTAACGACACCTATGTTGTCGATAGTTCCAGCGATGTAGTAACTGAAACCTCAACTACTACCACTGAAATCGATACTGTTAATGCTTCAGTTACTTACACTCTCGGTACAAACCTAGAAAATCTCACCTTGACTGGTACGAGCGCGATCAATGGTATTGGTAACACTCGCAACAATACTATGACAGGTAATACTGCCAACAACCAGCTTGATGGTAGTACTGGCGATGATACCCTCATTGGTGGCACGGGTAATGACACTTATGTGGTCGATACTACGGGAGACATTATCACCGAAACCTCCACCACGGCGACGGAAATCGACACCATTAATACTTCCGTCAGCTACACCCTGGGCGCTAACGTTGAAAAACTCACTCTGACTGGAACGAGTACGATTAACGGGACTGGCAACGCCCTCAACAATACCATCACAGGTAATACTGCCAACAACCAGCTTGATGGCGGTCTGGGGAATGATACCCTCATTGGTGGCACGGGTAATGACACTTATGTGGTCGATACTACGGGAGACATTATCACCGAAACCTCCACCACGGCGACGGAAATCGACACCATTAATACTTCCGTCAGCTACACCCTGGGCGCTAACGTTGAAAAACTCACTTTGACTGGCACGAGTGCAATTAACGGGACTGGCAACGCCCTCAACAATACCATCACAGGTAATACTGCCGACAACCAGCTTGATGGTAGTACTGGCAATGATACCCTCATTGGTGGAGCGGGTAATGATACTTATGTGGTCGATGCTACGGGAGACATTATCACCGAAACCTCCACCACTGCCACTGAGATTGATACTGTCAATACTTCAGTTACCTATACTCTCGGTTCAACTTCCAACCTAGAAAATCTCACCTTAACTGGTACTGGCATTATCAATGGTACTGGCAATACTCTTAATAACTCCATGACTGGTAATACTGCCAATAACACCATGACAGGTGGTACGGGCAATGATTCTATGACTGGTGATGCGGGAATTGATACGCTACTTGGTGGCGCGGGTAATGATATTTACACAGTCGATACTACTACCGATACCATTACAGAGAATCTTAACGAAGGAACGGATACCATCTCTTCCAGCGTTACTTACACTTTGGGCGCTAATGTTGAAAATCTTACCCTGACTGGTGGAAATGCGATTAATGGTACTGGCAATACAATAAACAACGTCTTAACTGGTAATACTGCCAATAATACCCTTTCGGGTGATACGGGAATTGACACCCTCATTGGCGGTACTGGCAATGACACTTATGTGGTCGATACCACTACAGATATCCTGACAGAAAATGCCAACGAAGGAACAGATACCATCTCATCCAGCGTTACTTACACTTTGGGCAGTAATCTGGAAAATCTCACTCTGACTGGTACGAGTGCAATTAATGGTACTGGCAACAGTGGTAACAATACCCTGACTGGTAATACTGCTGGTAACACACTATCGGGCAGTGCTGGCAACGATACCATGACGGGCGGTGCTGGAATTGACACGCTAATTGGCGGTGCTGACAATGATACTTATGTGGTCGATACCACTACGGATACCATTACCGAAAATGTCAACGAAGGAACAGATACCATCTCATCCAGCGTTACTTACACTTTGGTCACTAATCTGGAAAATCTTACTCTGACTGGTACAGGTGCGATTAATGGTACTGGCAATACAATAAACAACGTCTTAACTGGTAATGGTGGCAACAATACCCTGAATGCTGGTGATGGCAACGATTCTATAACTGGTGGTGCTGGAATTGACACGTTAATTGGTGGTGTTGGCAATGATCTTTACACTGTCGATACCACTACTGATACCATTACCGAAAATGCCAACGAGGGAACGGATGCCATCTCTTCCAGCGTCACTTATACTTTGGGTGCTAACGTTGAAAACCTCTCTTTGACTGGTACAGGTGCGATTAATGGTACTGGCAATACAATAAACAACGTCTTAACTGGTAATGGTGGCAACAATACCCTTTCGGGTGATACGGGAATTGACACCCTCATTGGCGGTGCTGGCGATGACACGTACACAGTTGATACTACTACCGATACCATTACAGAGAATCTTAACGAAGGAACGGATGCAATCTCTTCCAGCGTTACTTACACTTTGGGGGCTAACGTTGAAAACCTCTCTTTGACTGGGACGAGTGCGATTAGTGGTACTGGCAATACTTTTAACAACGTCTTAACTGGTAATAGTGGCAACAACAGCCTTTCGGGTGGTGAAGGCAACGATACAGTAGATGGAGGTGAAGGCAACGATAAGCTTTATGGTAAAGAAGGAGCAGATCTACTCAAAGGTGGCATCGGTAATGACTACTTTAGCGGTTTGTCTGGTGATGATACAGCTTATGGAGGAGACGGTGATGATTCCCTTAACGGTGGTAATGAAAGCGATCGCCTGGAAGGAGAACTAGGGAATGATACCCTCATTGGCAGCGTGGGCAATGACACCATGACTGGTGGTGCTGGTAGCGATTACTTTATCTATGACACCAATGCTGTATTTACTGCTAGTGCGGTAGGAATCGACCAAATTACCGACTTTGTGATTGGCACCGACAAGATTGTGTTGGATAAAACCACCTTTACTTCCCTGGGTAGTGCTGTCGGTGACGGATTCAATCTGGCGAGTGAGTTGGCGATAGTGGGGAGTGATGCTGCTGCTGCCACGGCGGAGGCGTTGATTGTCTATAGCAGTGAGACGGATAACTTATTCTACAATCAAAATGGAGCAGCAAGTGGTTTGGGTTCAGGGGCGCATTTTGCCACTCTGACTGGTATTCCTACTTTGGGTGCTAGTGACTTTGTGCTGCAAGCTTAGTTGAAGTACGCTGTTTAGTTATAGCGAGCGCTCCTACATGGAGTCGGGGGATGGAACGGTTCTTTCATTTTGCTGCCACATCCCCCTTAAACTCTTACTTATTTAACCAAGCTCTATAACCCCCAACCTATACTGCTGCGTCACGACTATTTGGGGTAAAGCCGACATATGTGCAAAACAGGACATGATGTAAAGTAATGTAAAATGATAGTTTATTTCCATTATTCCAAAAGCTGAATATTAAGCTAAACAACAATTATTTAAACTAATTAAGCTATAGATATAAATGTATATTTTAAGCGGTTAAGCTCGCCGTAATTAAATAATTCTCAAGCTTTTTTTAAATATTTATTTTGTTTACCAATAGCTGATTTTTAATTTTTTTTCTGATTATCCCTAGTTGTAAATCTAGGTGAGTTATTTTCTCTAACAAGTTTTTATAACGACCAGCCCCAGCTTTTGTCTTGTGTATTGCGAGTTATTTCTTGCTGTCTGGTCTGCTGTAATATTTCATTCCAATCTTTTCCCTGTTTTGGTGCATCGCGAGATATCTTGGATTTTGATGGAGCTTCTTTAGTTAGGGTTTGTGCTAATTTATTTCCTGCTTGATCGTTATCTGTAGCGATGACTATTTCACCGCCTATTTTTGTCATGTCTGCCATAGCGGTTTTGATTAAATCGAGTTGCGAACTTGAAATTGTTCCTCCAGTTGATATGTAGCGGGTATGGGGATTTTTTTCGCTGAAAAGCTGATGGTAGCTCATGGCATCAATGGCACTTTCGACGATGACTAAACGGCGATCGCCCTCATCTGGTTGAGAACGCCATAAGGCTTTTGTTCCTCCCTTACTAAAGCCAGTAAAGTTTTCGTTCTTGGCAGTGAAGCCTGTTAGCCCGTTCTGGTCATAGTGAGGGAAGATAGCATTACCGCGATTGTCTATAGCGACAGTTCCCATAAAGCGATCGCTCTTCAAAATAGATTGTTTGATCCCTCTTTTTTCTAAATAATCATGCTTTTGGGCTACTTTAAATCTAGATATGGCTTTAATAACTCCGAGGTGATCGCTGTTTATGGGTTGGGGTTTATCTCTGGGTATGAATTTGGATGTTTGCATTCTTGGTTCATCTCTCCAGTCACGTAGTTCCTTTCTCACCCCACCCAAACTTAGGTTACTGCGGTTCTGCACAAAATCAATAATCGTCCCGTTATCGGCTTCATCTATGATCGAGAAATAAACGCCATGTCCATCGGTGTCGGTGGCAACCACTATTTTGTCCCCATTATCATGGCGGAGGACGGCACTATTACGACTAGATTGTTTGGTTAGGTATTGATATCCCTGGCTTTGAGCGTAATCTACTAGGTTGATTTCGGTTTTAAACGAATCTAGTTCAGCTTGACGACTGCGTTCTAAGGCTCGTCTGCCTCTTTCAAGATCTCTGTGAATTGAGAAATGGAGTTGGTCAAGCTCTTGACTTGTTCGCTCAAGCCGTTGACAGACATCTGAAGCTGTTTGTTCTGCTCTTCTAATCGCTTCATGTCCTGTTCGTACTTGTTGGACAGATTCGATATTTGTTCTTTGTATTCCTTGGCTAGCTGTAGATAAGATAACCTCAGTTGATTCTCTAGTGCGCTCATTGGTTACTCCATTTTTAGGCAGGGTTGACCCTGGCACGTCCAGCCTGGGGTCAGTTGTTGGTCTGGGGGAGGGGTGATGAATGTTCCGTTGCTGGTTTCGCCGATCTTTATCCCCAGGGTTTGGTTCTGTAGCTGGTTCAAAGTCTCTTCTTGTTGTTTGATTTCTTGATTGATCTGGTCTAGTTGGGTTTGCTTCTGGGTAATCCGCATTGTGGAGAATCCAATCAGACCCCAACTCCCTCCCAAGATACCCAGACAAAGGCTCATAGCTGTGACTGACATCCAGATCCATTGTTGGCTCAAGTATTTTTTGAAGATTCGGCTGTTCGACTCCATAGCGCGAGTGATGATAGCTTGCTCTTGAGATAGCGAGTTCGATGATTCTTGCCTGAAGTTGGTTAAGATCTCTTTCTTTTGTGCTTTCAGTTGTCGTTTCAATTCCTGGTGTTCTTGTTCTGCTGTCTCCTCCAGGCGTTTGTTCTGGGCGATGATCTTCTTTTTCAGATTGTCCCCCAAGTCCCCAATCTGCTTCATATATTCCCCCTTTAAGTCGATATTTGTTGTTGGTTTCTGGATCTACTACTGTGATGTAGTTTTTTCCCTGCCTGGATATTTCTAAACCTATTTCGGCAAAAGCTTTGACAATATCGTTTTGGTTGGTCACTAGCCCGAATTCGATGCGCTTAGTGATATATTCCGTTAGCTGCTTCTTGGGGTCAGGGGATGCACTTATTCCTGCCCGTTGTTTTTCGGCATCGATTAGGGCTTGGTAGCCTGGTTGGTAGATTCTCTGGCGGGTTAAGTCATCTGGTCTTGCCCAATCTTCTTTGATATTCCAGTATGTTTGCCAGGGTTTGAAGTAACCGTGCCAACCAGGGGGGGCAATGTTGAGGCTCTTGCCTGTATCTAGTTCAACTTTAGGGGTAACGAAATGAAGTTCTACGCGATTGGCGAAGCCAGCGCGGAGCGCATCGCTTCCTGTGTGGGTGTGACGTACCCAAAGGGTGTTGTAAGAGTCAGGGTTGATGCCAGCAAAGGCATATTCTTCAAAAGAGTCAATTATTGCTTGCTGCTCAGGTTCTGTGGGGGCATCAGAGGTAGCGAAGCTCAGGACACCACTGTTGTATTTGTATTGGAAATCTAGCCCGTCGATTAACTGCTGGGTAAGTTCTGGGTTACCTCTGATTATTTCTGGGGCTGGTTCTCGAAGCTGACCTGTGTTGGGGCTGTCGAGACGGGTGATATATTGGACGGGACCACTACCAGATCCCACTCCTCTGGCAAAGAATTTAACTAGCATGACTTGACTGAATTAAATGGAAAGCTTTGGGGCATTTGTCTGAGTATCGGGATGTTTTAGGGCAGGATAGTGAAATATCTTACTTTATCCGATTGAATTAAATTGAAGTGTCTGCGGTCTAAAGTTAATATTTGGTTGATGGAATAACGTTCTGCCAAGACTAGTAAACTGGCATCAACTAAGCCCAAAGGTAAATCTTGATAACGAGCCATAATCAGAGTTGCTTTCTTTAAATCGACTAATTCAAAAGGCAATAGAGCAAGATTCTCCCGCTCAATGTCTTCTAAAAAAGTTCTAGCAACTCTTTCTCCTAGATATTTTGTGGCTAGGTAGTCAACTTCAGGTAATACGGTTACAGGAATATAAATTTTTTGTCCTTTGATTGCCTCGACAGCAGCTTGATGATGGCGATCGTCTCGATCTAATAGAGCAATAATTCCACTGGTATCTGCTATTAGTCCTCTTGCCATAGTAATTCTTTAGTTCGGTTCGATAAATCTGTTCTACCGCTTGTTCCCATACCGATAGATTTAGGCAATAAACTATCCTCATTAGTTTTTGCTTCGTCTTGTTCAATTTCTTGGAGTATCAGACGAGCAATAGTTTCTTGTCTATCTGCTGGCAAAGAAGAGAGTTTTTTTAAAGCTTGTTGTAAAAGTTCAGTCATAGTTCTAAGTAAAGTGTCAGTTATTTATTACTATTGTTGAGATAAATCTAAAGCACGAGCTAGAGCTGCTTCGTTCATGTCACTTTCTGCGATGGCTGTTTCTACTGTTTGAGTTAGTCTTTGTAATGCTTCGGTGATTTCTATCTGCTCTGATTGTGCGACGGGTATATAAAATCCGACTAATTTGCCATGACGTTTGACTGCTACAGCTTCAGAACTAGCCAGATACTGAGATGCTTTATCTCTAAATTCTCTGATGCCAACACTTTTCATGATGCTTTCTCTGTTTGGTTAATTATGGTCATTTTGTGGTCACAAATTTATGATCAGTTAAATTATTTTTCTGGTTACGGTTTGGGTTTGATCTCGCTCAAAGCCATTAATGCTTGTTCTATCGCTATTAAATGGGTAACTACTTCTACGGTATTAGCTGTAGTTTTGTAGCGGTTTACCCAACGAGCGATTTGGTTAAGATTATTGCCTATTTTAGAAATTTGACGAGTGCGTTCTATTTGGATAGCGCGATCGCCCACGTTGGTAATTCTGACTCTTTCCATTGCCTGTCTTACTAACTGAGAGATGCTCAATCCAGCAGCGTGCGCTTTTAAATCCCAGTCTAATTTTTCGTCATCTGTTAGTCTGACTGCTACTGTATTAGTGCGCTGTACTTTTCTAGGCATGGGTCGCTTGGATTGTTTGGAGTTTGAGTTAGTTTGCTTGGCTGTTAGTTCTTCTTTTTCCTACTGTCTGAAGGGGTCGAGGGGAATACTTTCCCCCGACAGCCCCCCAAGCGAGTTAATCTGAACGCTAGTCAGTTAACGTTTGACTTGGGGTGGGCTAGCTTACAAAAAATAAATAGCCCTATAGCTTTTATCTAACTAACTATTATAATCCTGAATTAATAATTAAATAAATTCTCAGATTATCTTAACAACTATTTGATTTGATTCGTCTCAGTCAGGGCAAGTAGTTCAGCAGCTTGGCTTGATAACCATCCATCTTTATCTACTATGATCAAATGCGAAAACTGAAATCATCTTGCTTTGACGGGCATACTTTAAATAGACAGTAGGTAATTAATCTCCACTTAAGTTTTATACCCTTCTGGATCGAGGATCTGATTCAAGTTAAACAATCAGCTAAAATACATATTGTTAGACAATTGAGGGTGACAATTGAGGGTGACAATTGAGGTCAAGCTACCCCATCACCTACCTCGGTTTGCATCTCCTTCCACTTATACCAACCCCAACCAGCTTTGTAACCCAATCTACGGGATATTTCGCGCCAGTCTCCCAGGCTCAGTTCTAGTTCGGGTAATTCTTTTAGCTGATGATAGATCCAGCCTTTTTGATATCCTTGTAACTCACCAAAGTCAATGAGTTGCTGCACTATATACAGTTTATGCTCGTCATATTCGGTGTCGAATTCGGCAAAGTTAGCAGGGACGATTTCGACGACTTTTAATCGTTTTTGTTTCTTACCGCTGGTTTCGGTTTCAAAGGTGAACTTGACATTACAGCTAGGACAGGTAGCCAGACACCGATCTCGTTCGCCCCCAGTGGGTCGGAAAACATGATGACACTCTGGGCAACCAATACTCCACTTGTTTCCTTGAAGACTAATGGGGTCGAGACTCCAGGGTATTTCATCATCGGGCCAGGGCAGATTTAGATGGGTATCTGTATGGTCGATTATTATGGCGGTATCTTTATCTGGTGCAGGTCTTAATGCTCTACCGATGGCTTGAAACCACACGATTAGGCTTTTGGTAGGACGAACTAGCTGTATGGCTTCGATTCCAGGAATGTCTACCCCTTCGGTGACAATCGAGTGTTGGCATAAAACCAAGATTTGTGCAGATTCAAAAGCAGATAATAGAGCCAGTCTTTCTTTCTTGGGTGTTTTACCATCGAGGTGCATCGCGGGTATTCCAGCAGATCTAAAGCCCTGGGCTAGTTCTTGGGAATGCTTGACACTGACGGCAAACAAGACCGTTCTTTTCAGGTAGGCGTGTTGCTTCCAGGTATCAACGGCATCACCAATAATTAGGGTTTTCTCAACTAAATCCGCTAGCTGACGACGATTATAGTCTCCTCCTGTAGTTCGGATTTTGGCATTGGCTGCATCGATGAAGTTGGATGGGGAATAGATTTTAAAGGGGGCGAGATATTTCTGTTTGATTAATTCAAGTACCGATGAACCTTTAATTAATACATCAAATCCAGGTGTACCACTATAGAGATAACGTAAACCTCTACCGTCAGTTCTGGCAGGGGTGGCAGTGCAGCCTAAGATATATGCACCCCTTTCTCTGTAGTGCCTCATGACGGTGGCATAGGTTTTACTATGACAGTGGTGAGCTTCGTCAAAGATAACTAGAGAAGAGTCAGGTGGATTGCGACGAACTAAGGTTTGGATTGAAGCTACTTGAATAAGACAATTTTTGTTAGGTTTTATTCCTGCTTTAATCATCCCTATTTCTAGACCTGTAACCAGTTTTAGCTTGGCTGCTGCCTGAGTTATTAGTTCGGTGCGATGGGCGATAACTAGAACTGGTTCGCCCCGAGCTATAAATTCGTTGGCTACTGCTGTGAAGATAATCGTCTTACCTGCCCCCGTAGGAAGCTGCATTGCCACAGAGGATAATCCATACTTCCAACACTCGAATATTTGTTGGACAATATCTATCTGGTAATCTCGAAGCTGCGGGGCGGTAATTTCAAAAGCAGTCATAGTTCTCAGTAGACGAGTGACGGCAACTAAGCGCGGTTATATATTTGTAGCAGATTAATTTAATATTTGGATAACGACCTACCTCGCCAACCTTATAGGGGTGGCGAGTCGATTCTGATTATTTGACCCAGTTCATCTTTGATTAGTTCATAGTTGCTGTTGAAGATTAGTTGAGGGATTAGTTCATTTCTCAGAATTGGATCTGATAAAGCCTTATTGATAGAAGTCAAGCTCATTTCTTCAATCTTCAACGGCTGCCTCCGCCACTGATCGGGCTGGTCATGCCGTTGATCTGATTTATCCTTGGATGATTTACCAAAACCCTGATTCAGAAATCTCTTGAACTTTTCACCTGCGTAATCAGAGATCCTGGGCTTTTTCGGCTTCTTCATCGGTTGATCCTTATCCAACCAAGGATCGGATTCAGTCGGGGTATTTTCAGGTGAATGAGTATCAGGTTCAATTGACCTTGTTGACCCCTCTATTTGCCGATTTTTAGTGGCTTCTATGGCATTTTTAGTAGAACTATTGATTAGAGCAATTTTCAGACCAGCAGTGGCAGCTTCCTCTAAGGTGGGTTCGGGACGTTCTTTTGTCCAAAGCGGTGTTGGCAAAGCTTTAACACCTAAATTGCGGTGGCGTTCCGCTTCATCTAAAGCATTACCCAGAGAAATCTTACATTCCTTCCAGAAGAAAATAGCTTGTTTAGGACTGCTGGCTATGTTTAGAGCTTGGAAAATCGCTTGCTCTCTAGTCTGAGAGTTATTGCCTTTAATCAGCTTCTCAGTCAAATATTCAATAAACATGGGATGGGGAACTCCAGGTTCTACTTCCCACTCCTGTTGAGTAGAAGTGCCAATCGGCAACCCATTAATAAAATCATCCCAATAACTGTGGGGTACGCCATTCTTGAGCTGCTGAATGATTGTATTGGCTAATCCTTGAGGCGATCGCGAGTTAGCAACAATCGGCAGCTTCTTAATCAATGCTCGATAAAATTGCCCGAATTGCTCCAGAGTTTTCCAAGGAGCTAACCCAAAGTCTCGTTCGGGTTTTGTACCCTTGGGAGTTTTATTACGTTTAGATTGGCGTTCAACCTGCTTTGGTGGCATTACCTCTACCTGTACAGCTTCGGGCGGCTGCTCCTGTACAGGAACTTGTACAGAGTGATTTTGTACTGGTTTTTGTACTGGTTTGTTTTTGTTGATTTTTTGTTCAACACGCGAAGGACGTTTGACCACATCAGTAAATGGTGTTGGTTCGGGATCAAAGGAGTTTTGGCTATGGTTAGCAGGATTACTTTGCGACTGCTCTGGTTGGGTACTTTGAGGTGTCTTAGTTACCTTGGGTACTTGGTTACTCTCACCTGCCCCCTGGGGGGTAAGGGGGGGAGTTTGTGAAAGGTCAGATGTGAAAGTTGAATGTGTATTGTTTTTTGACATTCGCAAATCAGTTTTTTGCCCTTCGTTAATCTGATTTTCGTTATTCAAAAAACCCAGAGTAGAAGTAGTTTCAGGCGCACCCTTTGCGAGCGCCGAATTGATCTGTTCAATTACTGCTTCGATCACAGGACTAATGTAATACTGTCGATTGTAGGCAGAACAAGCATGAACATCACCGTAATGGAGGCGGTGTAATTGTTTTCTGAGGATAAATCCCTCAGACTCTAGGATTTGAAGTGCTTTGCGTACTCTATAAGGTGTAGCTCCGCAAAATACTTCTTCGATTAGTTTGGCAACTGATTTATAGATCCATTTTCGTCCCTGAAGGAACACACCACTATTTGACCAGGAACTCCACCTTAAAAACTGAAACAGTACAATCGCTTCAAAGCGACCGATACGATCGATAAAGCATTTGATAAATGAATTTGGTGCGCCGACAAAATCATATTTGCTCTCCATTCCTGGAATTTTGAAATCTTTTGAGCCGAAATCTAAAAGTGTGGAGGTAGTCATTACACTGCACCTCCATTACTGTTGATTTTTGCAGCTACTCGACTTGAGACAGATTTTTTGTTATTGTCAAAGGACAATATTGTAATAAATATATTGTTCAATTTTCATTTAGTAAGCCGTTTCCCGTTTCGTTCAATTCGAGGATAAGTTGGCTTTTCATATATGAATTGGACAAATAGTTAGAAGAACTCTGGAAGGTTGAAGCTCCAGGGTCTTTTTTTTATTTATGCAATTCAAGTTTGCGCTTCTATAATAAGCTTCTATTTAGTATTTTTTCAAATAGGTGTTAAAAATCGAGAGTAGCGATCGCACTTTCTTTTTGTTTTTCAGTCACCCCTAGATATCGTTCCAAGGCTGCTAGAGTGCGATGACCTGATATAGCTTGAATATGCCGTAAAGGTACACCAGCATCGCTCATGCGGGTAAGAGCAGTGCGTCTAAAGCTATGGGTACTCACCCCCTCAATTTCCAGATGGAGGCAGGCTTCTCTGAGTATCCTATCGGCACTGGCTTTATGAATGCTGCCCCTGCCATGCCTCCCTGGAAAAAGATGAGGGCGAGTATGCCAGCGATCGCTCTGGTGATGCGCCTCTAAATATTCCTTTAGCTGGGGATGGACTTGAATTTCTCTAGTAGACTGCTTGCCTTTAGTGTTGTAGCTGCGGATGACTAAAACATCCCTTACCCCTTTGATACCGATTACATCACCACGAAGTAGGGTACAGGCTTCATTAATTCGCGCTGCCCCGTAGAGACATACGCCAAAGAGGGCGCGATCGCGGGGTTGGGTAAATCCCTCGTTAAATAGTAAATTTATTTGTGTTGGGGTCAGAATTGCTGCCCTGCCGAACTTGTTCACTTTCATAGAAATTATTCTACGTGAACAAACTTAACTTTAATAGCGTAATAGCTCAAAAGCTAATGATTTGGTTACACTCTTCGGGGTCATTAAGGAAAACTTATGGTTCAAGCAGCAAAACCCTGAGCAGAAATACTCAGTTGATAAGAATCGCTTATAGACGGCTGCGGACTTCGACTTGCGTGTTGTCGAGTTACCCCAGTTTAGTCATAAGTTAATGAACCTGCCACTATCACTCTTAATCTGAGCGTCCGCCTGCCAATTAATCACGTCAAAATAACGTTAAATTAATGTCAATTCAACGTTCTTGGTGTGTGCAGGTTTTAGAGCGACTCAATCTGTCACAATATTGATTGTTAGAACAAATATAAAAAACCTTGGTTTAACTTTATGAGCGACCTCTACGGAGGACTTGACCCCAGAAATATTCCCACTTACTCGATTGGTGATGCTGCACGTTATCTAAGAATTCCCAGCAGTACAATACGCTCGTGGACAATTGGCTATTCTTATTCAGTCAAAGATGGTTCTTCCTTCTTTCATCCTCTGATCGAACTGAGCAAAGGTAAAAATAAGCCTTATTTACTGTCATTCACTAATCTAGTTGAAGTTCACGTTTTACGTGCTATTCGCGTTGGTCATAAAATTCAACTAAACAAAGTTAGAGAAGCTTTAGATTTTATTGATGAACGGTTTGAAGTTCCCCATCCTTTAGCTCAAGAGGATTTTCGGACTAATGGGGTTGACTTGTTCATTGAACGTTATGGTGAGTTGATTAATGCCAGCAGTGGAGGCAAAAAAGAACTCAAAGAATCTTTAAATGCCCATCTAGAGCGCATCGAACCTGATGACAGCGGACTGGCAATTAAACTCTACCCCTTCACTCGTTCTGACGAAGTAGATAATCCGCGCCTGGTTGTAATTGACCCTCGTATTGCTTTTGGTCGTCTGGCGATCGCGGGAACGGGAATAGCAACCAATGTTCTCAAAGAACGATTTCAAGCGGGAGATTCTATTGAAGAACTGGCTGAAGATTATGATTGCGATCTTCCATCAATCGAAGAAGCTATCCGTTGTGAATTATCAGCAGCTTAAAATTAATCGCTCAAGTCCCAGTAAATACCCAATCGATACCTATATGCTTGATTCAAGTCTTTATTAGACGGATTTATTTCAATTATTAAGACTTGAATAATGACAACAGGGCAATCCCAGGAAATTATCTTTTTTATAGATCGCTGTCTCGGCAAAAAACACATTGCCACAGCCCTCAGAAATTCGGGTATTGCTGTAGAAATACACGATGACAACTTTGGTCAAAATGCTCAAGATGTTGATTGGCTACCTGAGATTGGCAGACGTGGATGGGTTGTTTTAACCAAAGATGCCAGAATCAGCAAAAATCATCTAGAAAGAATGGCAGTTACCAATGCTGGCATTTCCATGTTTACCTTAGCGTCTCAAAATCTGTCAGGCAAAGAGATGGCAAACATTTTCCTCAAATCGGTGAGTAAGATGCAGGAGTTTGTTCGCAAACATCCCGCTCCCTTTATTGCCAAAGTTTATCGCGATGGACGAGTTGAGATGTGGAAAGATGCTCAAACTCTTGTGGATGAACTTGGATAAATAACGTCACTCTAACGTTATCAAGACATCACTTTAACGTTAAGTTGATGTCTCTTTTTCCAGCTTTTCTTCGATCGCTTCTAGTAACCAGACATGGCGAGAAACCTTAACCTTTCTCTGGCGCAGGGCTTCATCAATCTCACGCAGTTTGCCTTTGGTTAGTCGAAGTTGAACTCTTGATACTTCAGTGTCATCATCTGTAGTTAGTCTTTTTTCAGTACCAGTACTAAGTCCCCTATCGATAAAGGCATCAACATGAGAATTCTGATTCTTAGGTTTGGGTTTACGACTCAATGCTGATTTTTTATCCATAAGTGACTACTTTTGTCTTTTGGATTGCAAAAACTAAATCGAATAAAGCAGTTACTTCAGAGATCGCTTTCGAGTCAATTGGTTTATACTCCATGACTCCAAGACCTTGGGAGGCTGCTTTACCAAATACTTTGCGATAGCCCAAGGGAGTATTGATGAATTCTAGTTCGTTGGTGTCTTGAATGTATTCAGCAGCTTCCAGGTTTTCTGTTCCCGTCGCATCGGCTCGGTTGATAAAGGCATAGGCTCGAAGGTCAGGATTAAAGGCTCTAGCTTCCTCTATCATTTGGGCTACAGGTTCAATTGTCCAAACATCAAAGGAACGAGGTACAAAGGGAATTAACACCACATCAGCAATAACTAACGCTGCCCTTTGACTGGCTGTATCTCTGCCTCCCGCATCGATAATCACATCATCGTATTTCTCAGCTAGTCGCTTACCGTCGATATGAACTGCCGAACCGTTAAGTTGGGTGCAGGTATAACCAGCGTCACCTAACTTTTCGTTACGCATAGTTGTAAAGTCAGTAGCAGTCTCTTGGTCATCGGCATCAATCAGCAGCACATCTCTCCCCAGGCTTGCCCGCATGATTGCCAGATTGGTTGCTACGGTACTTTTGCCCACCCCGCCTTTTGTTCCACCAGAGAGAACAATCATTACGTTATCCTCACGCTTTTCTTAATGTTAGATAGAGGTTAAAATAACGTTGTTATAACGTTAATTTAAGTTAATTTTGACCTCAGTATAATTCCATTTAAGATTATTGGCGAGGAAAGAATCGAGTTCTCGTACTGCCTTGCTCGATTGGTCGTAGTGACCACCCGCTTAACTCTTCGATGTATGCAATATCTTCAAGTGAATGAACATTAAGTGCATTCTCAAACTCTTTAGTTGAGCCAAAACCAACTCGCTTAATCAGTTCACTACGAGTAAGACCTTCTCGACTTTCTTGATTATCGTATGTCCAGTCTTGTCTTCCACGAGGCGGTAAGGATGCTACTAATCTTTGAGCAATGTCAGAAAGTCCTAATTCGGCTAAAGCGTCAAAGGTGGTTTTAAACTGTTGTTTGAGGCTAGCCAGTTCTTGTTTAACCAGCTCTAATTCATCGGCAGTGACTAAGGCTTTACTTGCGATCGTTGCCATAGGTTCTGCTTGAAATTCTTCAATAATAGAGTCTAAATTATCGACCCTATCTAAGACAAAATAACCAATTCTACTCTCCATCGAAGTCTCGATAAAATACTGATAGCGATGATGACTATTCCATCTTGTTCTTAGATTATCGGCTTTACCTACATACAGTATTTTATGGTCGGGGGTATAAACAAAATATATTCCAGATCTGGGTGGTAGCTTGGCTCTTTCAGTTATATGTAAGCTGGGTATAGAGTTGGATAACATCCCAACTATAACATCAGTCTTATTATGCTTAGTTTGCTTTACTTGCTGCTCGATACTATCAACTATCTGAGATGGACATCGGATCGTAATGCTTTCACTGCTTTGATTTTTAGCCATGTCTTACAATAATATTTGATAAATATTTA
Source organism: Pleurocapsa sp. CCALA 161 (assembly GCF_003003995.1). Classification (GTDB taxonomy): domain Bacteria; phylum Cyanobacteriota; class Cyanobacteriia; order Cyanobacteriales; family Xenococcaceae; genus Waterburya. The sequence continues at coordinate 16,574 of NZ_PVWF01000076.1, forward strand.
GTGTCTTGCAGACTGTTTTACAAAATTACCTCTATTCTAATTTATTTTTTAGATAATGCTACGATTGCTTAAATTACTACGAATGTTGACAACATTATTTAAGACGTTTACATATTTATTAACAACACTGTTATACATTTTATCGACAATAATTAATAAAATATCTAACTTTATTTCATCAATACTAAAATCCTAAGTAGAATCAGCTATTATTTACTTTAAAATAAATTACGGTGTAACTTATATTATAAGCAGTGTTATATGTTTTGTAAGTAATATTTTAAAATAACCAAAATCATCGTCTTCTACAGGGACAATAATTACTACGCTGCAACTATTTAATCTAACGCTGCATGGCATATTGTTAGACAAAAGCTGCGCCGTGTTCTTAAATTAACGATAGTTACAGTTGCGATCGCTCTTTGAATCTCGTAGATTAGCAATTACTTCACTAGAACTAGGAAGTCGCCAAGTTTTAGCTGGACTAGAAAATATTAGACCTCTTGCATGAATCATGCGATCGCTAAATTCAGCCCACAATTATACAAACCAGCCCTAAAGGATTAGCTTCGCGTCACAATCAAATTAAAACGTAATCCAAATCGACGACGACGATTACGATATGGCTGTGCCAGAATCCGAAAAATCTTCAAACATAGATTCGATGTTTGGCTAATTGCCGATTGTATTGTTTTGCCATCGAACTTAATGGCTTTTTCTTCGTCTTTTTGATTGGAGTGTAACTGGATGAATGAATCTTCTTAATTCCCTGATATCCTTTATCTGCTAAAATTTCAGTTGATTTTAATGGTTTAATTTTGCTTCTTTTAAACAACTGAAAATCATGTTCTTTTCCTGTTCCATGTGCTGTACAAATGATTTTCAGACTTTGAGTTTCAATTACTACTTGAGATTTTAAAGTATGTCTCTTTTTCTTTCCACTGTAGTAACTGCGCTGTTTTTTTTTGGACGTTCAATCGGACTTTCACCTACATCAATAATAACAACTGACCATTCTGTTTCAGCAGATGAGAGAGCTTTTTTTCCAGGTAAACTAAACTTTCTTGAGTTGATTAGCTTGTCTTCTACTCGGTGAACTGTTCTACATACAGTAGATTCATGAACTCCCCACGATTGAGCAATGTGAAAATAAGTACGATACTCTCGCCAATATTCTAGAGCAATTAGTAATTGGTCTTCCACACTTAGTTTCGTTTGTCCGCCTCGTTGCTTGGCTTTGGGCAATTCTGGCTTCAATACTGCCACCATTTCTTGAAATAGTTTTGGTTTGACTCCACATAAACGCTTGAATTCTCCCTCGCCTAAATTTTTTATTTGCTCGTAGGTCATTGGTTTTTTCCTATCTCCAACCTACTTTTCTCATTTTTTCTCTATTCATGCAAGAGGTCTATTGAAGCATTTTATAGTTTTGTACTGTTGAAGAACAACTATTAGATTCACAATCAAAACTATCGATTACTAATTATCGACTAATTAACCCTGTCATCGACGACGAGATTTTAGAAAAGTTAAACCTCCCAAAACCGCTCCTGCAATAATACCTACAATCCAAAAAACAAAAGTAAAAAACAGAATGTAAAATGGACTTGCGTCAATAACAAAAATATCAGGATGTACAAAATTTGTAGAAAATAAACCAACTAAGTAGCCAATAATTAAGCCGAACATTGCACCGAGAAAACCACCAAAAAACGAAGATAAAAATAATTGAAACCCTGCTTTAATATTCTTTGCAAACAGTAAATAAAATATCGACCAGATTAATCCTAATATTGCAGATATTGTTATTGATGTTAGTATTAAAAAAAATATATATTTAAATACTGTTTCGTTCATTATACCTAATTTATTTTAATCATTATAATTCAAAATAGGATTTCAACTTTATTAATTTGTGCTGAGAGAGATTATTAGCTTCAAAATTAATGAAATTTATACTTAATAATAACACAATAGATAAATATTTTTATTATATTAATTTTTATTAAAAAAAAAATGACACTCTTAAAAGAGCAAAGCTATATTGTTTTTATAGTTTAATCATCAATTAATTATTAGCCTAATTTGATGTTAAACTCTTTTTCTTCGAGAAAATCTAAGTAATTACTTCAATATTTTTATTGTTTTAAGTAACTCTAAGTATTTTTATTGAGACTTTAATTTTAAAAGCTAACAGCTTGTAGTTTTTAAAATAATTGACTTTAAAGTCGATCTATATTGTGCTATTCAATTTTCACGATCAGGAGCATTTTTATGTCAGATTTCTATGAATTAATTGCTAAAACAGGAAACTCTATCACCTCATTAGGTTCTCTAACAGGTTTTGGCGATAGCCCTTCGATTAATGATTCAGGTTATGTAGCTTTTGTCGGTAAATCTGGCTCTGCAACGGATTTATTGGTTGATAATGGTTTGGGAAACATTACTAATCTTTCTGTTCCTTATCCTGATATCTTTGGCAGAGCCGTACAGATTAATAACCAAGACAAGGTAATAGCTAGAAACTCTGGCGGAGGTTCAGCTATTCGTGTCTGGGATTCTAACAGTCCTACGAACTTTGAAACCCTGGCTACGGGTAACTTTCCTGCTGATGGTTACGATTTTGAAAATATCTTGCCTTTTGCTAGTCTGAATAACAATGGTCAAGCAATTTTCTTAGCAGACCCCAAAGGATTTGGTAATACTGCACTGGCAACCCTGAGTGGAACAAATATATTTGGCAAGAGAAGTTATAACGAAGCAATACCAGCAACAAATACTATTCAACCCATGATTGCTGATAATGGGGTGAGTGTGGTACGAGATCCCATTTCTAAAATTGTAATTCAAGATTACCAGCTAAATATCACTGGTGTTATTGCTAGCAATGTTAGTGGCTTTAGCAATGTAGGACTTAGCCCTGGCATTAGTGATGATGGCAAAGTAGTCACTTTTTATGGAAATTTAACCAGTCCTGGTGCAAGCACTTCTACTGTTGATTTACAAGCAGGAGAAGGAATTTTTGCCAGTATCGATACGGGTTCGGGAAGAAAAATTGTACGGCTTGCTGGTATTGCAGGTAATGGAATTTTAGACCCAGGAGAAACTTTCAACGATGCCGATGGAGACAGTCAAGTCGATCTAGGGGAAGACATCGGTAAAATTTCTGGTTTCGCTAAAGATGCTGGAGGTAGTTATGTAGACCGCGTGGGCGTGAATTATAACAGAAGCAGCGATGGTGGTAACAGTCTTGGAACTGTTGCCTATCTAGCTTTAAATGAATCTGGACAAGAAACTCTTTTCACCAATCAATTTAGAGAATCATCTTCCAATAACATCGTTACAGTTGAACAACCATACACAGTTGCTGAAGTTGGTTCTCAAGCTAATGTTTTATCCTCTGAACTTACAGGAACAATTCAAGACCTTAATATTTACGATCCTGTTAATAGTCAAGGTCGAGTTGCCTTTTGGCTTAAAACTTCTACCGCTCAAGAAGGAATTGTCAAAGCCAAGATACCCCTTAAACCTATTTTAATAGTTCCAGGTATTGGTGGTTCTTTTCCCAAGCCTGAAGAGTTTAAAAATTGGCTCATGAATAGAGGTATGCAGCCTGATAGTTTGCAGACTGAGCCATACAAAAACATGTATGATGACTTAGTTGAAACCTTAAAACGGTCTGGCTATGTAGAAGGTGTTAATCTATTTATCGCTACGAATGACTGGCGACTTAATCCTGGACCTGTTGATAATTTAATAGATGGAAAAATAAATCGTTCTGTATCAGAACTAACTGATGATACTTATGAATATTCTGTCGATCAATTTGCATTTTGGTTAAAGAAAGCAATAACAGGATGGAGGAGTCAATTTCAAGGTATCCCTGAAAATCTAATCCCTAAGTTGGACTCGGTTGATATTATTGCCCATAGTGGTGCTGGAACAACTGTAAGATCCTATATTCAAGATGAAGCTGCCTATGGTAAACCCTTTACATTTACAGATGACGATGGAACTTCCATTAGCACAAACCTGCCCAAAGTTAATAACTTGATCTCGCTAGGAGTTCCTTATCGTGGTTCGGCAGTACCATGGAATGCTCTTCACAATGATTTTGACGCTTCTTTTATTCTTCGATTTTTAGGGCAAATTACTCGACTCGCCTATAATAAGGTAAAAAATGGTGAGACAATTCAACTCAGTGGAAATTCAGATCCTGCAAAAGGAGCCATTACTAAAACAGAAGTAGATAATCTTACTCTGACTGCTTTTATTGAGAAGTATGTCCCCAATCTAAAAGCATTACTAGCAACTTATCCATTCATCGACGATTTAGCGAATTCATCTCAAACCCTAAAAACTGCTGAAGAATATGACGCTCAGAAAAAAAATCAACTTCTTTTAGACTTAAATAATAATTTTGATTCTGGACAGGGCGGCGATCCTGCTCTCTTTGCTAATTTGGTTAATCAATTAACCGTTGTTTACGGTACTGGTACTCCATCAAAAGATGCTGTTATTGAGAAAAAAGGACCTGATTATGAAAATATAATAGTAACTCCTGAGAGTCCCGATTACTCAACAATTCCCAAATCTACAATTCTTCCTTTTCAAGAGCCATTATCACGTATTGTTCCAAAGCCAGGGGAAATTTGGTACGACGTACAAACAGGTCTTGCAGATTCAAATGGAGATGGGACTATTCCTTTAAAATCTGCTACGGGAATATTTTCAGAGGCAGTTCTTCAACAACATTCAAATATTCAGTTGAAGAATTTTCCAGCATTAAGTCATGAGGCATTAGTGCATGACAAGGAAGTTCAAAAGCTTATTTTACAAAAGCTTGGTGTTAATTTAGAAGAAGACCAAATTTCAACAAACCTTCACAAACTTTTAGGTCCTAGCTTTGCTGATTTTGCTAGTAATGCGGAAGGGTTAGTCTCTGTTTTTACAAAAGATCCCGTTGAAGGCTTTTTAATTGACGGTCAAGGTCGCAGACTAGGTCACACTGAAGCTACTGGGACAGTTACTGAAATTCCCAATAGTGTGTGGCTAGGTGGAGAAGATGGTGTAGGTTTTTTTACAGGCCCAGTTGAAGGACCTTTTAAACTGGAATTGGTAGGTTTAGGTGGAGAATATTATGCTTCAGCTGAGCTAGAAACGCCACAAGGTCCTGCCGCGATTGAAGTCTCAGGAACTCTCGCCGTAGGAGAACAAAAAATCGTCAATATCCCTGTTAATAATTCTCCCACTCTCGATCTCAACGGCACTGGTGAAGGTATCAACTCTAACGCCAGCTTAACCCCTCCCCAACAAACCGTTGTCATCGCCGATAATACCCTAAAAATTACCGACTCAGAATCTACAAATCTCACTGGTGCAACTGTCACCATGACTAATCCTCAAAATGGTACATCCGAATTTCTCAGTGCCACTGCCATAGGTAACATCACCATCGCCTACGACGCTGCTACTAGCAAACTAACCCTCTCTGGTACAGATACAATTGCCAACTACGAACAAGTTCTCAAATCAGTCACTTATACCAATAATGCTGTCTCTGCCAACCTAACTCCACGTTCTATTGAATTTGTCGTCAATGATGGTGCGGGTTTTAATAACTTAAGTCCTGTTGCCACTACCACACTAACGCTAAATGTAAACCTCAATGGTACTAGCGGTAACGATACCTTGGTTGGAGGTGCTGGCAATGATAGCCTTAGCGGTCTGGCAGGAAACGACAGTCTTGATGGCAAAGCAGGGAAAGATACCCTTAATGGTGGTAGTGGCATTGATACTTTAGTTGGCGATACTGGCAATGATCTTTACACTGTCGATACTACTACTGATACCATTACAGAGAATGTTAACGAAGGAACGGATGCCATCTCTTCCAGCGTCACTTATACTTTGGGTGCTAACCTAGACAATCTCACCTTGACTGGTACAAGTGCGATCAATGGTACTGGCAACACTCTTAATAACGTCCTAACTGGTAATGGAGCTAGTAATACGCTATCGGATGGGACTGGCAATGATTCTCTCAATGGTGGTGCTGGAATTGACTCTTTAATTGGCGGTGTTGGCAATGATCTTTACACTGTCGATACTACTACCGATACCATTACAGAGAATCTTAACGAAGGAACGGATACCATCTCTTCCAGCGTTACTTACACTTTGGGCGCTAATGTTGAAAATTTTACCCTGACTGGTACGAGTGCGATTAATGGTATTGGCAACAGCCTCAACAATGCCATTACAGGTAATAGTGCCAATAACCAACTCGATAGTAGTACTGGCGACGATACACTGTCTGGTGGTGTTGGTAGCGATACCATGACTGGTGATACGGGCAATGATACTTATGTGGTCGATAACGCTGGTGACGTGATTAATGAAACCTCCACCACTGCTACTGAAATCGACACTGTTAACACTTCAGTTAGCCGCACTCTCGGTGCCAACCTAGAAAATCTCACCTTGACTGGGACAAGTGCGATTAACGGTGCTGGTAACATGCTTAACAATACCATCACAGGTAATAGTGCCAATAATATCCTAAATGGTGCTGCTGGTATTGATACCATGACTGGTGATACTGGCAATGATACTTATGTGGTCGATAGTACGAGCGATGTAGTCAGCGAAACTTCAACTACTGTCACTGAGATTGACACGGTTAATGCTTCAGTTACCAAGACTCTGGGGGATAATCTGGAAAACCTCACCCTGACTGGTACCAGTGCGATTAACGGTACTGGCAACGCCCTCAACAATACCATCACAGGTAATCCTGCCAACAACCAACTCGATGGTGGTCTTGGTAACGATACCATGACTGGTGGAACAGGTAACGACACCTATGTGGTCGATGCTGCGGGGGATGTTGTCAACGAAACCTCAACCACTGCCACCGAAATTGACACGGTTAATGCTTCAGTTACCCACACTCTGGGGGCCAATGTAGAAAATCTCACCCTAACTGGTACCAGTGCGATTGACGGGACTGGCAATGACCTCAACAATATCATCACAGGTAATACTGCCAATAACCAACTCGATGGCGGTCTTGGCAACGATACTATGACTGGTGGAACGGGCAACGATACTATGACTGGTGGAACAGGTAACGACACCTATGTGGTCGATGCTGCGGGGGATGTTGTCAGCGAAATCTCAACCATTGCCACCGAAATTGATACGGTTAACGCTTCAGTTACCCACACTCTGGGGGCCAATGTAGAAAATCTTACCCTGACTGGGACAACTGCGATTAATGGTACTGGTAACACGCTTAACAATACCCTGACGGGTAATACTGCCAATAACCAACTCGATGGCGGTCTTGGCAACGATATCATGACTGGTGGAACGGGCAACGACACATATGTGGTCGATGCTACGGGGGATGTTGTCAGTGAAACCTCAACTACTACCACTGAAATCGACACTGTACAGTCGGGCGTTACCTACACTCTTGGTGCCAATCTAGAAAATCTCACCTTGACTGGGACAACTGCGATTAATGGTACTGGTAACACGCTTAACAATACCCTGACGGGTAATGCTGCCAACAACCAACTCGATGGCGGTCTGGGGAATGATACCATGACTGGTGGCACAGGTAACGACACCTATGTTGTCAATAGTTCCAGCGATGTAGTTAGTGAAACCTCAACTACTACCACTGAAATCGATACTGTTAATGCTTCAGTTACTTACACTCTCGGTACAAACCTAGAAAATCTCACCTTGACTGGTACGAGCGCGATCAATGGTATTGGTAACACTCGCAACAATA
>NZ_PVWF01000077.1 GCF_003003995.1 Pleurocapsa sp. CCALA 161
ATCAAGAGCGGTATTCGCTGCGCTCAATACACCCGCCTCGGTTTTAGCGGGGGTCTCCACGGGAGGAGTCAGATGATGTATTAGTCTATCAAGAAACCGACGAGGCTTATTTCTTATCCGTTGATAAAACCGCCAGTGATGCTTATCTCATTCTCAGTTTGGGTAGTATGGTGACATCTGAGGTTCATTATCTCGATGCTAATTGCCCGACAGGTTCTTTCCAAATTTTCCAACCGCGATCGCCTGGAATTGAATATTCGATAACCCATCACGGCGAATATTTCTACATCACTACCAACGAAGGGGCAATTAATTTTAAATTGATGAAAACCCCCGTTAATAATATTAGTAAAGAAAATTGGCAGATGGTAATACCCCATCGCGAAGAAATTTATCTTTTAGGTGTTAGTGCTTTTAGCGACCATTTAATTATCTACGAACAAGAAGAAGGAGTTGCAAAACTAAGAATACATAAATTTTCTACAGGGGAAGAACACTATATATCTTTTCCCGAAACGATTTATTTAGCAAGAGGTGAAAATAATCCAGAATTTAATACTAATATTTTTCGCTTTAGCTACACTTCTTTAATAACTCCCAACTCTATTTTTGATTACAACTTAGACACCAAAGAAAGGGAATTAAAAAAAGAAACTCCCGTATTAGGAGGTTACGATCGCACCCAGTATGTCAGCGAAAGAGTCTATGCCACAGCCTCTGATGGTGCTTCTATCCCTATTTCTTTAGTTTACAAACAAGGGATTAAGCAGAATGGCACAAATCCTTGCTTCTTAACTGCTTACGGTTCATATGGGGCAAATTATCCCGTGTACTTCTCTTCAATTCGTCTCTCTTTACTCGATCGCGGTGTCGTTTTTGCGATCGCCCATATCAGAGGTGGTTCGGAAAAAGGACGCAAATGGTACGAAGAAGGCAAACTATTACAGAAGAAAAATACTTTTAGCGATTTTATTTCCTGTGCCGAACATTTAATTCAAGCAAAATGGACTTCTCCCCAACATCTTGCCATCAATGGTGGTAGTGCAGGTGGCTTATTAATGGGTGCTGTGCTGAATATGCGTCCCGATTTATTTAAAATTGCGATCGCCGATGTTCCTTTTGTGGATGTAGTTACTACTATTCTCGATCCCTCTCTCCCTCTAACGGTGATTGAATGGGAAGAATGGGGCAATCCTCAACAGAAAGCTGACTATGACTACATGAAATCTTATTCCCCTTACGATAACGTCACAGCCCAAAACTATCCTCAGCTATTAATCACTGCTGGTTTGAACGATCCTCGCGTTGCTTACTGGGAACCAGCCAAATGGACGGCAAAATTGCGCGAACTCAAAACCGACAATAATTTACTACTGCTCAAAACTAACATGGATGCAGGACATGGCGGTGCGTCAGGACGTTACGAACAACTTAAAGAAACTGCTTTTGAGTATGCTTTTTTACTGACTTGCTGGGGTTTAGTTTATTAACAGATTTATTAGCAGTTTTCTAAGAGGCTTGATTCCACAGAATGACATCAAGAAAGATAGACACAAAAGTTCTGCTCTCAACCCTATGACTAGTTGTCATGCTCAACATTCTGACAGCCGACATTCTTTTGCTGAACATCCCTGGCTGAGGAGAATTGCTGAAAACCACGTCGGTAAACATCATGAAATCCTATAATCTTTGTCTAAAATCGATTTTCTCAGGTCGTCTAATTAAAAATTTTGTAGAATTGCAGAGAGTGATTTTTAATTAAAACTAGGGTTTAATGCCAAAATTTGCCCTAAAAAAAATTAGCTATGAACAAAATTAGTCTCAACAACGAACAAATCACTATTAATATATCTGGTTGGGATGTGCTCTGGTCTTTCAAAAAAAACGTATCTTTTGCGCAAAATAATATTACTCACGTATTTAAATACGATAAAAGTATTTCGCCACCTTGGCTAAGAAATCCTGGAACAGCAACTGGAAAAATCATTGCGGGGACATATCAAAATCTAAAAGATCGTCGAGAATTTTGGTGTACCCATTTTAATGGGAATACCATCGTAATTGATCTAGAAGGAGAAAAATTTAACCGTATCGTTTTTGATTTACCAAAAGATGAATCTGTTGATAAATGGATAGCAAAGTTAACCACAAATTAGATTTTTCCTAGGCAAATAACCAAAAAATAATCACACAAATACTCAGCTCTAAACCCTGTGTAATCACAGGGCTTAGCTGAGAGCTTATAGCTTTTACTAAACTAACCAATAATTTCTTTGGCTTTAGCGACAACGTTATCAACATTGAAACCAAATTTATCTAAACAAACACTACCTGGGGCAGATGCGCCAAAACGTTCAATACTTACTGAACCACCTTCGCTACCAGTATATCTCTGCCAACCAAAGCTGGTTGCTGCTTCCACAGAAAGGCGTTTTTGAGCAACTTTAGGCAGTACCGAATCTCTATAGGCTTGGTCTTGGGCTTCAAACAGTTCCCAAGAAGGCATCGAGACGACACGTACCTTTTTTCCATCCGCGATTAGTTTTTCCGCAGCACCAACACAAAGCTGTACTTCACTACCTGTACCAATTAAGATTAGATCTAATTCTTCAGGAGCAAAACCACAAGAAAGGACATAAGCACCTTTTTCTGCTTTCTCAATAGAACTGCCTGCTAAGTTAGGTACACCCTGGCGGGATAATGCCATTAAGGTAGGTTTGTTTTGCTTGGCGTAGGCGATCGCCACTTTATAAGCTCCAGAAACTTCATTGCCATCCGCAGGACGAATTACCGTCAAGTCAGGAATAGCTCTCAAAGAAGCAAGAGTTTCGATAGGTTGGTGTGTAGGACCATCTTCACCCTGCCCGATGGAGTCATGAGTCATAACCCAAATTGCTCCCACTTCAGACAATGCCGACAGGCGAATTGCCGCCCGCATATAGTCAGTAAAGATCAAGAAGGTTGCACCATAAGGAATTAACCCTGAACCGTGCAGCGCCATCCCGTTACAAATTGCTCCCATTCCGTGTTCGCGGACACCGAAGTGAATGTTGCGGTTTTGATACGCACCTTTTTGAAAATCACCAAAGCCTTTTAATTCGGTTAAGTTGGAGTGGGTTAGATCGGCAGAACCACCAATTAATTCGGGGAGTACAGGAGCAAGTTTATTCAAGCAACCTTCGGAATATTTGCGAGTAGCTAATCCTTTGTCTTCAGGAGTAAATGTGGGTAGCACATCTGCCCAACCATCGGGTAATTTACCGCTTAAGAAACGCTCGAATTCTGCTGCTTCTTCGGCGTATTTAGATTTATAGTCCGATAAAACCTGATTCCAAGCCTGTTCATCTGCTGCACCACGCTCCACTGCCTTACGCATATGGTTTAATGCTTCATCAGGAATTTCAAACGGTTCGTAGTTCCAGCCCAAGTTTTCACGGGTAAGCTTGATTTCGTCTTCTCCTAAAGCAGAACCATGAATACCACCAGTATTTTGCTTATTAGGCGCACCATAACCAATAATAGTTGTTACCTTAATCATGGTTGGTTTATCGGTAACGGATTTAGCTTCTTCAATCGCTTTGGCGATCGCCTCTAGATCTGTATTACCATCTTCAACGTGAAGTACGTGCCAACCATAGGCTTCAAAACGCTTAGAAACGTCTTCAGTAAAGGCGACATCAGTTGAACCATCAATAGAGATGTGATTATCGTCATAAAAGGCAATTAGTTTACCTAGTCCTTGGTGTCCAGCGAAGGAACAAGCTTCCCCAGAAATACCTTCCATGTTGCAGCCATCACCCACAATTACGTAGGTGTAATGATCGACTAAAGTGGCATCGGGTTTATTAAATTTGGCTGCTAAATGAGCTTCTGCCAGCGCCAAACCAACACCATTAGCAATCCCCTGACCTAGTGGTCCTGTCGTAACTTCTACTCCTGCTGTTACAAAGTTTTCGGGGTGTCCAGGAGTAGCAGAACCCCACTGACGAAACTGTTTGATATCCTCAATAGATACACTATCGTAGCCAGCTAGATAAAGAAGAGCATATTGCAACATTGACCCATGACCAGCAGAAAGCACAAAGCGATCGCGGTTAAACCATTTAGGATTTTTGGGGTTGTAGCGCATGAACTTATCCCACAGCACAAAAGCCATCGGCGCTGCGCCCATCGGTAATCCTGGATGTCCAGAGCTAGCTTTTTCTATGGCATCTACTGCCAAAAAACGAATCGAATTAATACAAAGTTCTTCAACTGTCTTAGTTGATTGGGTGGCAACTACCATATTTGTTATATAAATAAACTACGATAAAACAAAAAATTTGGGTATGCTTTCGACGCTACCAAATGAGCTTAGATCGGACTAGATGATTTTAAGGTTCTGTTATCAGTTGTGCCTATCTTCTTATCCTATAGGAACTGCTAGCAAATTCCAACACTTTTAAAATTGGCTCAATTTTACCCAATGAGCAGCTAATCAATAATTTAATTGCTAATTTAATTGCTTAACTCTTGAGCTTGAGGCAATTACAACATCAGTCGTAAAGGTTTAATTGCACCGCTATTTTCTTAAAAAAAATTTAAATGATTTAGCTATATTTTTTAAACGCTAGAGTGACATTATGTCCACCAAAACCAAAGGAATTTGATAGAGCAACGTTTACTTCCTGCTCTCTACTAGTATTGGCTACATAGTCTAAATCGCATTCTGGATCGGGATTTTTCAGATTAATGGTGGGAGGAACTCGATTATTGGCGATCGCCATTACCGTAGCTACGGCCTCAATGCCCCCAGATCCACCCAATAAGTGACCCGTCATCGACTTAGTAGAGCTAACTGCAATTTGATCTGCTCTTTCCCCCAGTGCCTTTTTAATTGCCTTGGTTTCATTTGAATCATTCGCTTGAGTACTCGTACCGTGAGCGTTGATGTAATCGACTCGATCAGGGGTTAACTCTGCGTCTATTAAGGCTAGCTCAATTGCTTTGGCTGCCCCCTGTCCTCCAGGTACTGGAGAGGTCATATGATAGGCATCGCAAGTCATACCATAGCCCACAATCTCCGCGTAAATCTTCGCACCACGCCCAAGCGCATGTTCGAGTTCTTCGAGCAATAAAATACCCGAACCTTCTCCCATAACAAAACCATCGCGATCGCGATCAAACGGTCTGCTCGCATTTGCAGGGCTGTCGTTACGAGTAGAAAGAGCCTTAGCCGAGCAAAAACCAGCAAAAGAAAGAGGTGTTACGGCTGCTTCTGCACCGCCACAAATCATTGCTTTGGCATAGCCTCCTTGGACTAAGCGAAAAGCATCACCAATGGCATGAGAACCCGCAGCACAAGCTGTTACGGTGCAGGAATTTGGTCCTTTAGCTCCCGTATGAATTGCTGTCAAACCTGCTGCCATATTGGCGATCATCATGGGAATTGTAAAAGGACTAACTTTTCTAGGACCTTTGGTAATCAGGTTTTCATTTTGCTCTTCCATAACCCTCAGACCGCCCACTCCTGTGCCAATTAGAACCCCAACTCGATCAGCATTAAGCTCGTTGATCTCAAAGTTAGCATCAGCGAGGGCTTGTATACTGGCACAAACACCAAACTGAGCAAAGCGATCCATTCGCTTGGCGTCTTTTTTGTCTAAATACTCATGAGGGTCAAAATCTTTAACTTCGGCAGCAATTTGACAGGCATGTTCTGAAGCATCAAATAGAGTTACTGCACCTACTCCACTTCGCCCCTGCAATAAACCATCCCAATAGTCGGCTAGATTTTTACCAATGGGAGTAATTGCACCCAAGCCTGTGATTACAACTCGCTTGTTTTGCCTATTTGTCATTTTTGCTCTCTCTACCTTTTGCTATGGCACTATTAATTTAGGCTAATTTAGTCTGTTCTCGATCAAGCTGGGACGCTTTTGATGATTACCTCAACCAAGCTAGCAGCCTTGAGCGACACTCTTGACCAAAATGCGAAATTAAGCCGCGGCAGTCACTGAAGCAATATGCTCAACTGCTTTACCGACGGTATCTATTTGTTCGGCTGCTTCGTCAGGAATCTCGATATCAAATTCTTCTTCTAAAGCCATTACTAATTCTACTGTGTCTAGAGAATCAGCACCTAAATCATTAGCAAAGCTTGCTTCTGGGGTAACCCGATCGGCTTCTACTTCTAACTGATCGACGACGATGCTTTTTACTTTTGCAAAAATTTCTTGATTCATTGATTTTTCCTTGTAAATAACCCGTTTCTAACTATCTAAAAGTCTAGTTAAATTAGACGGGTTTCCTAATTAAACTAAACGGTAGCTTAAACAAAAAAAGCGGCAACTCTCATCTTATCGGAAAGAGGGACAAAGTTTATCGCTAATCTGGCAATTGCTTTATTCTGGCATCTTTGAAGATTAGCCATGCCAAATTTTCGTCTGAAAATTATCAACAATTAAGAAAATAAAAAACTAAAACGGAAGACTACCTTGACTGAAGATAATTCTTCCGTTTCCCGAGTTAACTCGTGACTCCTACCTAATTACAACTTATTTTCTGGGTGTTTTTGCCATTTTTGCCATGTCTTTAAACTTAGCTAAACTAGCGCCAGGGCGACGACGATATTTAGTTATGGTTGGCATTAGGTTGTCACTAGCAAAGGTTGCTTCTTTTGCCTGACCATTACTGTTACTCGTGTTGGTGTTGTTCATTGCCGCCACCCAAAAAGGAGGCTCAAAAGATGATGCACCGTTTTGCGGGGCAGGATTAGGCTGTGCTTTTGCTGTTTTCGACTCAGTTACTTTGCCATTTTGTGACGCTTTTCCCTTGCTAGCATTAGCTTTGGCTGATTTCGTGTCACTAGGCTTCTCTTGAGTGGCGATCGCTGATGCTAATTTATCCTGAGTAGTTTCTACTGCTTCTCCAGCAGTTTTGATCGCCTCTTGCACAGGCTCAGATTGAGCTATTTTTACCGCCTTTTCCTTAACGGTTTCTGTTGCCTTCTCTGCGGTTTTTAACGCCGTTTGGACTACTTCTGAATCTTTTAATTCGTCTAATTCTAAATAATATTTATTATTAGAATTAAATATTTTTTTGAGCATTTGCATGGCGTAGATTTACTCCTATTGATAAGACTAAAAAATCGATGCTAAATTTAAGATAATTTTTCTTGATCGTCTTTAGTTTGGTGACAAGTTGTTTTTAACTAAGTGGTGCGATTCCTAGTTTAAACTGTACTTAGCTGATCCTTAGTTAAAAGACGTAAGATCAAATTTCGCTTATCTCTAGCCCCATCTTTAAAGATCAGGAGCTATAAAACACGATCTATAATTTTTGGCTACTCTTATCAAGCCAGAAAACTAAACCTGTCGCAATGATACTTTACAAAAATTAATTACTATTTTATGATGAGCTGACTCTGTTTGCAGTTTACAAGTTGTCAACTTCGCCCTACTTATTGCCTTGAACTAGCTAGCACGATAGGCGGGAAAAAAATGAGCCTGCTGTAGCTCTTCTACAGATTTATGGATAGCATTAGCTCTAAACTGTAGCAATTGATTATATCTTGCCAAATCTATCACTGAGCGCCAGGTAAAGAACTCATGTCTCTGTTTAGAAAAGCCTGACTTGAAAGTATAAAGATTATCTTGCTTACCACCCACTCCACCGCCGATATGTAAATATTGATTCCCTCTTGCCTTTGCCCAAAGACGCATATGGTGGAGTAATAAGTTAAAGGGAGACTGTTTAAGAAACTCACTCTTAGTCCCCCCTAAATGAGCCTGAACAATACCACAAGATTCAAAAAATAGGCAAGCACAAGCAATCTCTCCGTCTAGTTCAACTACTCCTAAATGAACTTTTTTCCCTAAGTTTAATAACCCTTCAAAATAATCACGATTAAAGTAATAACTATCGATTGCCTTGACTCGATTCATTGTTTCTTCATAAACAGAGACAAATTTATCAAGATATTTGGCAAAGGATACTGTTCTGGCATTAAATCCTAGTCTTGTACATTTATTAATCGTACTTTGGTGTCCCTTACGAGTTTTCGCCCAAATCTGAGCTTCATCTAAGGTTAAGTCAATCGAGACAGTTTGCCCGTTTGCTGTTAAATGATCTGACTGAAAAGCTTTGGCGAAATTCTCTCCCAAGATTGGGTGTAATCGCAGAAAAGCTGAACATACTCCTGCTGCCTGCAAATTATGGCGAAACTGCTCAAGGGCAAGAGCGGGGAATTCAGGATGACTGGCAGCCGCATCACTCATTAAGATGCCAGGATAACCATAGGGAGAGATAATGTCATAAACCTTTGCCGTCAAGGATTCTGCAAGATCAGCGCAAGAACGCAATAGATAGGGAGCAAAAAATATTTTGTCGTTTTCCTGTAGCAAAAATGCTTGGGGAAGAGTGTTGGTGCGTCGAGCATCTAGAGCAACATAGTCTGGCAGATGATAAACATCATGAGGCAATTGTTCGAGAACAGCTAACCACGAAGGATGATTGACATCTAAAGTAACTAGGTTCATTAAATTATTATTCGCTTATAGCTTATAGCTTATAGCTTATTTAGTCTTCGTGATCTTCAAAAGGATCGCCTAAATCAGCGGACGGAGGACCAAAGGCGGTGTAGATGGAATATCCAGTGATGGCAACTAAAACAGTCCCCAGACTGATACCTAAAAATACTGCGGGTTCCATAAGTAAATATTAATTATGATGACTATTACTCTATAATATTACAGAAGATTACGAATAAAACCGATATTACATCACTATTTATTTATGTCACAGCAAACTCGTTTGGGAAACATTCTCAAGCCTCTAAATTCGGAGTATGGTAAAGTTGCTCCTGGTTGGGGAACTACTGTCTTGATGGGAGTATTTATGGCTCTATTTCTAGTATTTCTGTTGATTATTCTGCAACTTTATAATTCTTCCCTAATTTTAGAAGGAATTGATGTGGATTGGAGAACCTTGAGTCGTTAGACCAAGCACCACACTTTTATTCACTACCGAATTGGCTCGTAGCACAGCTCGATCTTCCCCTCTTGAGGATTGAGCTATTATTTAATTTATTAAACCTATAGGAAATTAAGATTATGAACATTTTTGGCATTGGTTTACCAGAAATGGCTCTAATTACGATTGTTGCCCTGCTGGTATTTGGTCCTAAAAAACTACCTGAGATTGGTCGCAGCGTCGCCAAGACTTTGCGTAGTTTTCAAGATGCGTCTAAAGAATTTGAAAATGAATTTAAGAAAGAAGCAGCCAGTATTGAGAAATCTATTAGCATGAATGCTCAAATTGAAGGTGGCAGCGAGCAAAAATCAACAGAGCCAACCCAAAGCATTTCTTCTGCTGAATCTGATGTTGTTGGTTAAATTTTTGCGACCTCTTATTTAATTCATGTTACGCACTAATTCAGTCTGCTAAGACTAGGTAGAATTAGCAGCCAAAGAAAAGCGAGGAGAAAAAGTTATTTGTCCCCTAAAGGACTTCTAAAAGATTAGCTAAGTCTAACAACTTACTTAGCGATCGCTTTAATCATCCTGTAAAATACCGAGATTTCGCCACACATCTCGATCGCGATCGAGTAGATTTCTGTATATTTTAGGATTTCAGCCAAGGAACGCTATTTATATCAGTTTTTGGACTAGATATATGGTAGCTACCGCCCAAAGCCTCAATGAGTTTGTCAATTATCGTTTGCAATACATTACAGGTAGAGAACGAAGTCAAGCGCAGGTATTTTTAGACAGGTTTTTTCAGGCTTTTGGACATCAAGGTGCGTTACAAGCTGGTGCAGAATACGAAGTTGCGATCGCGAAAGGAAGTAACAAAGGTAAAACTGGTTTTGCCGATTTAGTCTGGAAACCCCGCGTCTTGATTGAAATGAAGAAGCAGGGGGAAGATTTAGGTAAACATTACCGTCAGGCTTTTAATTACTGGACAAGAATTGTTCCCAATCGTCCACGCTACGTAATGCTATGCAACTTCGATCAGTTTTGGATTTACGATTTTGATAATCAAGTTGATGAACCTGTAGACATTATCAATCTTGAGCAATTACCTGAAAGATCATCGGCTTTTGGCTTTATGGGGTTAGAACAGAAAAACCCCGTCTTTCAGAATAATCAGGTAGAGGTAACTAAAGAAACTGCCCGTAAAATGGGGGAATTATGCGAAATCCTTAAACAACGAGGCGAAAAAGAGGGTTTTAGCATACTCGCTGCTCAAAGATTAGTTTTGCAGTGTGTTTTAGCCATGTTTGCCGAAGATCGGGGCATGTTACCGCCTGACATGTTTATTAACTGCATTCAAGACTGTCTTGGGGGCAAAAGTTCTTATGATGTTTTGGGTGGCTTATTTCAAGAAATGAATCGACCAGGGATTAGTCCTGCGGGTAAGTACAAAGGTGTAGATTATTTTAATGGCGGTTTATTTGCTACCATTCATCCCATCGAATTAACTAAAGAAGAATTAAACTATCTCGACTCAGCAGCGCGGGAAAACTGGAAACAAATTCGCCCTGCAATTTTCGGGAATATTTTTGAAGGTACGTCAAATAAAAAAGAACGACGTGCTTCGGGGATGCATTTCACTTCGGAAGCGGACATCATGAAAATTGTCAAGCCGACTATTAGTAATTATTGGGATGCAAAAATCGATGCTGCTAATACAATCGACGAGTTAAATGGTTTACAAAGTGAATTGACGAATTATAAGGTACTCGATCCTGCTTGTGGTTCGGGAAACTTTTTATATCTGGCATATCAAGAATTAAAAGAAATTGAAAAGTCACTACTAAGTAAAATCTCTTCTATCCGTCGTTCGGAAACTAACAAACAACAGCTACAAATAGGCTTGGTAACTCCTTTGCAGTTTTACGGCATGGATATAAATCCCTTTGCAGTAGAGTTAGCGAAAGTTACTTTAACTATTGCTAAAAAAGTTGCGATCGATAAACTAGATTTAACTGAAAGAGAATTACCCCTCGATACTTTAGATAATAATATTGTCTGTCAGGATGCTTTGTTTAGCGAATGGGTAAAGGCTGATGCAATTATTGGCAATCCTCCGTTTTTGGGTGGTAAAAGATTAAGGCAAGAATTGGGAGATGAGTATACAGAAAAGGTATATAAAAAGTTCAATGATGTAAAAGGACAACCCGATCTTTGTACGCTTTGGTTTAGAAAGGCAAATGATAACTTAGACACAGATGGAAGGGCTGGATTAGTTGGTACTAACTCCATTACTCAAAATGTTAGTCGTCAAACAAGTTTAGATTATGTAGTAGCAAAAGAAGGCTTTATTCATGAAGCTATTTCTTCTCAAGTTTGGTCTGGGGAAGCTAATGTTCATGTCAGTATTGTTAATTGGTCAAAACAAAAACCAGAAAAGCTATTTTTAGATGATTTAATTGTTGAAAGAATATCTACATCTTTAAAAAATGAAATTTCGGTAGATTCTGCTAAACAACTAAAAGCAAATAAAAATTATTCATTCCAAGCTTGTGAATTATCAGGAAAAGGATTTATTCTTTCAGAAGTAGAAGCTAAAGAATGGATAAACAAAGACCAAAAAAATCAAGATGTTTTAAAACCAATGTTAGATGGAAGCAGTTTAATTAATTTACATCTACCGAAAGATTGGGTAATTGATTTTAACGGTATGTCTATTGAAGAGGCTTGTGATTATAATTTACCTTTTGAAAGAGTTAAAGAAAAAGTAAAACCAGAAAGAGATTTAAATCGTCGAAAAGCCAGAAGAGTAAATTGGTGGCAGTATGGCGAAAAAAGACCTGCAATGAGAAAAGCCTTGTCAGATTTATCTTGTTATTTTGCTATTCCTAAAGTTGCTAAATATATTGTTTTTAGTCCTGTAGATGTTTCGATTTTGCCCTGTGAAGCCAATATGGTGATAGCTTCAGATGATTATTATATATTAGGAATTCTCAATTCAAATATTCATCGCTTATGGGTAAAAGCTCAAAGTTCCACTTTAAAAGGCGATACTCGTTATACAAATACAACTTGTTTTGAAACTTTTCCTTTTCCGCAAAATCCTCGTAGGGGCGGTTCGCGAACCGCCCCTACATCACGTACCGCGCCGACGGGAACAATCGTCGAACAAATCCGCAATAAAACCATTGAATTGCATCAATATCGCACCGAACAAATGTTAAAGAAACAATGGGGAATTACGCAACTTTATAACGCCTACTTTCATGAACCAGCTAGTAAACTTTATCAGCTACATCAAGAGTTAGATAAATTAGTAATGCAAGCTTATAACTTCAAAGCTGATGACGATATTTTAGCCAAACTTTTAGAATTAAATTCAGAATTAGCAGCCAAAGAAAAGCGAGGAGCAAAAGTGATCGGTGCAGAATCTCCCTATTAAGATGAGATGCTTGAAGATATTCGCCGTACTGTTATAGAAGCACAAGATTTCCAAGAAAAATTACCCGAGTTTATTGAGATGGCTGAAAAACAACTAGGAGAAACAATTGTGCGTGCAGAATTGCCTGATTAATTTTGCCATCAATCAAGACCAATTTATTCACGCAAGATTTATGATCGATAAAGTTTAAACAATATAGATTGAAATCTTATGCGCTATCAAGTCCGACTGAAAAAAAGTGAAGAAGGATACGCTGTCTGGTGTCCTGGTTTACCTGGATGTTGGTCACAGGGAGAGACAGAAGAGGAGGCTTTGGAAAATATTAAAGATGCGATTAGTATTTATCTAGAGACAGTTGAAGAAATAAACCAAGATGCTGATGCTCGATATGTGGAAGTAGGATAATTATGCCAAAACTTCCAGGTGTTAATCATCAAAAAGCAGTTAAGGCTTTTAAAAAAGCTGGCTTCAAAATAGTAAGACAAAGTAAACATATCGCAATGACTAACGACGATCGCATTATCATTATTCCTAGAGCTAATCCCATTAATGCCTATACAATGGCTGGAATTGTCAAAGATGCAGGTTTAACGATTGAGGAATTTAAACAGCTTTTATAAATTGCGATCGTTTATGCCACATCGATTTTTACTGATAAACTAAAAGCTAAAAGCTAAGAACTACGTTCATCTATAAACAAATTACAACTCTTTAACTCTACTGAACATCCCCTAAATTAAACAAGAAAGGAACACCTCCTTTGGATTCACCGCTGGTAACCAAAACTCTAGGCATTTGTGCGCCACCCTCTCGCCAAGCTTCGATCGCCTCTTTTTGTAATACTAATTGTCCACCTTGCGCCCGCAGAGTCTCTGCTAACAGTCTTTGAGCTTCGGCTTTACCTTTGGCGCGGTTAATATCTGCCTGAGCCTCTTGTTCTGCTTCTCTGGCTACGTATACGGCTCTTTGAGACTTCTGTTCGGCAATCTGTTTTTCTTCAACTGCTCTGGCAAACTCAGGGGAAAAACTAAGATCGACTACACTAGTATCCAGGATCAAAATACCATATTTATCCAGGCGATCGCTCAAGGCATTATCAAAGTCTTCTTTTAGTTCATCACGTTTGGTAATTGCTTCTTCGACAGTTCTCCTCGCAGCAGCAATTTTAAAAGATTCTTGAGTTTGCGGTGCGATAATCTTAGACACGATATTTTGTAGTGTTCCTTGTGTACGACGAATCTCAACTACCTGCACAGGATCTAGGCGAAAGTTAATCGCAAAACTGGCTTTGAGATCTTGTAAGTCTTTGGTGGAACTTTCTGCGGGTACTTCAAACTTTTGTACCGTCAGATCGTAAACATCGACGTTAGAAACTAAAGGGGGACGAAGATGAATTCCTTCCAACAACACGCCGTCTTGTGCCTTACCCAAAATGCTCAAAACCCCAGCCTGACCAGGATTAAGAATCACAAATGAATTAAAAGCAATCAAAACCAGTAAGGCGGCGACGATGCCACCCAGTAATGGCTGCCAACTATTAGGTGACTGAGTATTCAAGCTGATATCTCCTCGTATATGTTATGTATAAAATTAGTCTGTTATTGACATTCGCAAGTTTTATCGTATCGTACTTTGAGGATTGAACAGTGATTGATACTATTCGCGACTACTATCAAGTTAGCGATCATCTGGCGACTTCAGGACAACCAACTCCCCAAGAATTTGCATCCATTGCCCACGCTGAGTATCAAGCTATCATTAATTTAGCCACCTCTCGTTCCACCAATGCTTTAGCTAACGAAGGGATCATCGTTACTGATTTAGGCATAGTTTACGTACAGATTCCCGTAATTTGGGATAACCCTAAACTGGAAGATGTAAAAATCTTTTTTAAAATTATGCAATCCTTCGACGGTCAAAAAGTTTGGGTACACTGTGCCAAAAATATGCGAGTATCTTGCTTTATCTACTTTTGGCAGAAATATATTTTACACTTATCAGAAGAACAAGCCCGCTATCCCATGAATCAAATCTGGCAACCTACAGGAGTCTGGCAAACACTAATCGAACAAGCTGAAACACAACTTTTGTAGGGATATAGGGAAATAATTATTACCCCAAGTCCCCAAGTCCCCAAGTCCCTAAGTCCCTAAGTCAAGACTATAGAGTAAATTAGCAGGTGCGTAACATCAGTGATTGAATAGATTCCTCCCCCCAAAAATCATTTTTAATGCATAATAAATTATAGGCAAATGTTAAAAAATGTTAAAGAAATAAAGCAGCATGGGGATCGAGCAGCAAGAGTATCGTCAACGTCAAAGGGAGTTAATGTCAAAAATTGGCAGAGGGACAGCAATTTTTCGTAGTGCGCCTCTGGCAACAATGCACAATGATGTTGAATATACTTACCGTCAAGAAAGCAGTTTTTACTATTTAACAGGCTTTAATGAACCTGAAGCGGTGGCAGTCTTTGCGCCCCATCACGAAGAACATCATTATATTTTATTTGTGCAGCCCAAAGATCCAGAGCAAGAAACCTGGACAGGTTATCGCTGTGGAGTGGAAGCGGCCAAGGAAATTTATGGTGCAGATGAAGCTTATCCGATTGCTGAATTAAATGAAAAATTGCCTCAATATTTAGTTAATAGCGATCGCATTTACTATCATTTGGGCAAGGACGAGAAATTTAACCAGACAATTATTGCTCATTGGCAAAGATTAATGCAGGGTTACCAAAAACTAGGTACAGCACCTCTAGCATTGGAAGATACTCGCCCGTTAACTTTTGCCATGCGATTAGTCAAAAGTCCTGGAGAAATTGCCCTGATGCGCCAAGCAGCTAAGATTTCGGCAATGGCGCATAATCGCGCTCGCGAATTTGCACAACCTGGAGTCTATGAATATCAGGTGCAGGCAGAAATAGAGCATGTTTTTCGTAAGGAAGGGGCAATTGGGATTGCTTACCCGTCTATAGTGGCATCAGGAGCTAACGCTTGTATTCTGCACTATATTGAAAATAATCGCCAGATGCAGGACAACGAGCTATTGCTAGTTGATGCAGGCTGTTCTTATGGTTACTATAACGGCGACATTACTCGTACTTTTCCCGTAGGTGGTAAGTTTACTCCAGAGCAAAAAGCTTTGTATGAAATTGTCTTAGAAGCACAGCTTAAAGCGATCGAGGAAGTACAGCCAGGCAAGCCTTATAACGAGTTTCACGATCTCGCTGTCTGTGTAATTGTCCAGGGTTTATTAGATTTGGGATTACTCCAGGGTGATTTAACCGAGATTATCCAGGAAGAAAAGTATAAGCCTTTCTATATGCACCGTACAGGACATTGGCTTGGTTTAGATGTGCATGATGTTGGGCTTTATAAACATGATGCCGATACTTGGCAAAATTTAACCCCAGGTCACATTGTGACGGTTGAACCAGGAATTTACATTTCCCCCAATATTAAACCTGCTGAAGGACAACCAGAAATTGCCGAACAATGGAAAGGAATCGGCATTCGGATTGAAGATGACTTACTGGTAACGAGCAATGGACATGAAGTTCTAACCTCCGATGTACCTAAATCTATTGCAGACATGGAAAACTAATAATCCTATGTCTTTTTGTAAACAAAATAATTAACACATATCAAGCAAATAATTATCTACACAAATTAATGATTCAACAACTACAGAATTTTCTCGCCCCTTCATTCAATTCATCGTCAAAAGATACAGTGTCAAAAGAGATTGCTGAAATGACGAATGAAATTCTCGATGGTCAGGGTTACGTTATGCTGAGCGATCTAATTACTACAAAAGAAGCAACAGAAGCCAGACAATTAGTTCTAGACTTAGCCGAACAAGACAGAAAAGAAGACAAATTAATTGTTCAGGAAAAAAAAGAGCGTCTTTATGGCTTAATTTACAAAGCAGACATATTTGCTAAGATGGCGCAAAATGAGTCTTTACTCTCAATTGTTGACGCAATTATTGGGAAAGATGCAATCTTAGGCGGTTTTTCGGCTCATATTCTTCATCCAGGGGCAAAAAGCATGGGAATTCATGTTGATTATCCTTATTGGGCAATGCCTGCACCCTTTCCTAAGTATCCTGTCTTAGAACTTCAGGTGATCTGGCTGATGGAAGATTTTACGGCTAACAATGGTGCGCCTTTCTTCGCTGCGGGAACTCAAAATTGGGCTAGTCAACCCAATAAGTGGCAATTTAAGGCGATCGCCAAGAGAATAACAGGTAAAGCAGGATCGGCAATTATCTCTCATGGATTATGTTGGCATGATACTTCCGATAATAATAGCGATCGCCCTAGAGTATCTTTGCTTGGAAACTATACACCGCAGTATATTCATCCTCTGGAAAATAATTTATTCGACTATCAACCAGAAGCAATGGAAAATGCTCCTCCCAGATTGAAAAAACTGCTGAGACATAACTTGATGCCCAAATCTAAGCCTACCCATGGTATGAGGTTTATGCATTGAACAAAGGTAAAAGAACGAAGGTAAAAGGTCGCGATCGCTAATTAACGAGCAAAAAAAAGCAAAGTAGAAAAAACCTACTTTGCACTGTATCAGTTAGCTCAAATATTCGGACAAGTTTTATGATTCTGATTTAACGACCCATCCCTACATAGCGAATACCAGCAGCTTGAACTGCTTCGCGGTCTAAGAAATTACGACCATCAATGATCAAAGGATTGTTCATTAATTTAGCAATTTTCTGCAAGTCTAACTTGAGGAACTCTTTCCAATCAGTTACCAAAACTAGAGCATCACATTTATCTGCGAGCATTTCGGCGTTGGTTTCAATAATTACGTTAGAAAGACCATGACTCAAACCAGATTGAGATACAATGGGGTCGTATGCTTTAACTCTTGCACCTAAACGATTGAGGTGTTCAATCAAGTCTAGGGCAGGGGCATCTCTCATGTCATCAGTATCAGGTTTAAAGGTCAAGCCTAATAAACCGATGGTTTTGCCCTTGAGAATCTTTAACTCATTTTGCAATTTTTCTAAAGCCAATAGACGCTGACGCTGGTTGACATTGATGGCGGCTTTGAGTAACTCAGATTCATAATTGTAGTCATCGGCAGTGTGTACCAATGCAGAGACATCTTTGGGGAAACAAGAACCACCCCAGCCTATTCCTGCGCTCAAAAACTTGCCCCCAATCCGTGAATCTAACCCAATCCCTTTCGCGACTTGAGTTATATCCGCGCCGACGCGATCGCAAATATTGGCTACTTCGTTGATAAAACTAATTTTAGTTGCCAAAAAAGAGTTGGCAGCATATTTAATCATCTCTGCTGAACTTAAATCCGTCACCACTACTGGGACTTCAGGCAAAGATTTATCTTCGGCAAATTTTCGGCATACCAAAGGCTCATATAACTCCTGCATCATGGAGATAGCTTTGTCGCTGTTCCCACCTAAAACAATGCGATCGGGGTTGAAGGTGTCATAGACGGCAGAACCTTCTCGCAAAAATTCAGGATTACTAATTACATCAAAGCTTGGTTCAACATTGCTACCAGACTCTTTATTACCGTCTAGGACAATCATTCTGACCCAATCACCAGAACCAATGGGTACAGTGGATTTATTGACAATTACTTTATATTCATCCTTGAGGTGAGTTCCAATCCCGCGGGCTACCGCTTCCACGTAGCGAGTATCGCTTTCTCCTGTAGGTAGGGGAGGAGTTCCGACTGCAATATAAAGAATTTCTCCGTGAGCTACCCCTTTGGACAAGTCAGAAGTAAAGGTTAATTTTCCAGATGCAGCCGAAGACTGCATTAGTTCAGATAAACCAGGCTCATAAATGGGCGACTGTCCAGATTGCATGAGCTTAACTTTTTCTTCGTTGTTATCAACGCAAATGACATCATGTCCGATATGAGATAAACAAACACCCGTAACTAAACCAACATAACCAGTACCAATGACGCAAACACGCATAAAACTATTTAACCTCTTAGATTTTATTTGCTTTAAATTTAAACTTCCCGAAACATATCAAAAAAACTGCAAAAATTTATTTTGCTTAGATTATGATTCTGCTGCTGTCAGACGAGAGCGAAAGTCTTCAATCGTCATTTTCAAACCCTCTTCAAGATTAATTGTGGGTTGCCAACCTAATAAGTTTTTAGCTTTGGTAATATCAGGCTGTCTTTGTTTGGGATCATCTTGAGGCAATGGCTTAAAGGTAAGCTGCGCATCAGGATTGATCATTTTCTGAATTGCTTCAGCAAGCTGTAGAATTGTATATTCTCCTGGATTACCAATGTTGATCGGCCCCATATGTTCACCGTTCATTAAGCGCATCATGCCTTCAACCAGATCGGCTACGTAACAGAAGCTACGAGTCTGAGAACCATCGCCATAAACAGTTAATGGTACACCTTGAAGAGCTTGAACGATAAAGTTACTAACTACACGACCATCATTTTCAAACATTCTTGGTCCATAGGTATTAAAAATACGCATAACCCTAATGTCAACATTATTTTGGCGATGATAGTCAAAAGCTAAAGTTTCAGCGACTCTTTTACCTTCGTCATAGCAGCTACGAATACCGATACAGTTCACATTACCGCGATATTCTTCAGGCTGAGGATGGACATCAGGATCTCCATATACTTCTGAAGTGGAAGCAAGCAAGAATCTAGCGTTAACTCGTTTGGCTAATCCCAACATATTCAAAGTACCCATCACGTTAGTTTTGATGGTTTTTACGGGGTTATACTGATAGTGAACGGGGGATGCTGGACAAGCAAGATGATAGATCTGATCGACTTCTAAGCGAATTGGTTCGGTAATATCGTGGCGAATTAATTCAAAATAAGGATTATCTAGCCAATGGCGAATGTTGCGCTTATGACCTGTAAAAAAGTTGTCGAGACAGATTACGTCATGACCTTGCTTCATTAGGCGATCAATGAGATGGGAGCCAATAAAACCAGCACCGCCAGTTACTAATATTCTCATTCGTAAATTTAACTTTAAATTATTTCAAGAACAATCTTAAACTAACCTTGTCTTATTTGCGATCTTTCGCTAGGCAAAAAGACCTAGCTTGTCGAAAATTTATTTACATGTGACCAATATTTTATACGTTCTTCATAAATAACCATATTCCGTGGTTCTTTGTTGGTCAGGACGGTGTAAATCGGCGATCGCTTGGCGTAATGTAGCAACGGTCATGTTAGTTCCTCCTTGCGCTCCTGCCATCGAAGTGATATGCTCTTCCATCAAAGTGCCACCAATATCGTTACAGCCACAGTTTAAGGCTTGTTTTGCCCCAGACAAGCCAATTTTGACCCAACTTGGTTGATGATTAACAATCCAGTTTCCCAGAAAGATGCGAGCAACTGCTGTCAAATGCAATACTTCTGCTAAATCTGGCTGATCTCTACCGACGCGCTGACGAATCGGGGCGGGGGCTTCTTGTCCGACAAATGGTAGAATAATAAACTCGGTAATCTTGGCAGGATAATTATTGGCGATCGCCTTTTGTTGCAGCGATCGCAATTGAGCCAGATGTTCTATCTGCTCTTGGGGAGTTTCAATATGTCCCGATAGCATTGTACTAGTGCTAAATATGCCCAAGCGATGAGCTAAACTAACTATCTCCAGCCAAGTCTCACTATTGATTTTTTCAGGGCAAATTATCTTTCTGACGCGATCATCCAATACCTCGGCTGCTGTCCCTGGCATTGAGCCTAAGCCTGCTTCTTTAAGCGCTAACAGCACTTGTTCATAGCTAAGACCATCTTCTCTGGCAATAAATTGAATTTCTTGCGGAGAAAAAGCATGAAGATGGAGTTGCGGAAAGTTCGTCTTAATTTCTCTGACTAGATTAAGGTAGAAAGATAGAGATGATCCATTAATTTTTGCCTGAGGATTTAAGCCACCCTGCATACAAATTTCCGTTGCGCCAATATCTACCGCTTCAGTAGCCTTAGCAATTATTTGTGAATTATCAAGCCAAAAAGAACCTTCTTCATCAGCATCACGACGAAAAGCACAAAAGCTACAGTGTTGCTCACAAATATTAGTGAAATTAATATTACGGTTAATCACATAGGTAATGGTATCACCTACCTGCTGTTGACGAAGACGATCTGCGGTTTTGGCGATCTCTAATCTTACTTGGGGATCTCGTTGTTGAATAAGACTAATTCCTTCTTCTAGGGAAATATCTTTGCCTAATTCAGCTTTCTCTAAAATATCTGTAACTGTATGAGAATTTTGTGCTTGATAAATCACGTTTTATATGATGAGATTTTAAGAATTATTTGTCTCTTAAGATAATTATATTATTGACCAGACTAGTGTATGTATAAATTTGCCCCTGCCAATCGCTATGAATCGATAGTGTTTGGTGCTGCTCAACCCAAATACTCAGAAACTTCTATTAAGCAGTGGATTGAGTTCATGCAAGCAGAGAAAATTGAAAAAATATGTTGTTTACTGGAGAAAAAAAGCCTAATTCGCTATCAAGTAGATTTATTAGCCGTTTATCGCCAAGAATTTGGACAAGAAGCAGTATTATGGCAGCCACTTGCAGATTTTCAAATTCCTACCTCTGCAATCTTAATTGATCGCATTATTCCTTTTTTGATTTCCGCAGAGCAAAACCAGCAAAAAGTATTAGTTCATTGCGCTGGTGGAGTTGGACGTACTGGAATAGTTCTAGCTGCTTGGTTGGTTAGTCGGCGTGGATTTACCAATCAACAAGCCATATCTGCCGTCAAACAAAATCAAAGATATCCTCAAGAGGCAATAATTGCTGCTTTATTTAAATTGCAGCATCCTCTTCAAGCTAATCAACAATTGCATAATCTCTTAAACGATTGTCGCCAAGCTTTTGAATAGTCTCAATTACTTCCACCCCTGTTTAGCCTGTTGTAAGACATAAGCACTGACATCTGCTATTTGTTCGGGAGTCAACTTATCTCCATAAGCTGACATGATTCCTTTACCGTTAGTAACCAAAGATGCGATCGCTTCTTGGGTATCTACTTTGTTTTTGTGTAGGGCTTTAGACTTTAAGTTTTTACCCCGTCGTACAATGTTGCTCCCATTTACATGGCAGCCAGCACAGTTAGCTTCAAACACAGCTGCACCATTGTTTGGGTTAGTAGAGATAGAATCGGCTAAAGCAGGACTGCCAAGGGCAATAATAGTAATTAAAGTAATAAGCGCAATAATCTTTGGCAAAACAAAACTCTCCCAAGCCAATAATATCAATAATAACGTAACTGCCTAGGTATAAAAATACAGCCAGTTACAACCAGGGCAAAAAAAGGATAAGGATAATTAAGCTTACTTACTTGTTTCTAACTGTCTCGATTCCTCTTGCAACATAGTTACAAGCTGGCAGTTTTTATTTGTCTGAGCTACGGTTAAACGATGTTGAAGATTGTTGCGCAGATTTTCTAGGTGCTTTTGCTGAGCCATGCTGTCTTGCAACTGGTAGCGAAGAATATTGACAGCTAGGTTAGTCGCTTCTGCTGGGTAAGCATCTAAGTTTGTAGGGCATTTTTGAGCAATTGGATGCCTACTCGCATTACTTGTCCGATGATGTTGAGGACTTTCTAAAGAAGATATGTGACGAGGCAACCTAATCTTGGTTGAAGGATGTGAAATCAAGTTATCTTTCAACTCAATGTAGCTTGGGGCATCTCGATAATTTGTCGACCCAGATAAATTTAACATTCTGCGAATATCTCTTGTTTAAAAATAAAAAATAACCAAAATTATTAACTGTCATTTCACAACTCAGAGGCACTTAATCTCAGCACCTTTGAAAGAACAATAATTAATCCTTGGTGTAATGAACACCACGATAGGTAAGTTCTGAGTTAAGGTGATTACGACGATGCTGTTCTTTTAGATGGTGAACTTTCCAAGGTTTCCCACGATATGTTCCACCTACTTCGCCTTCACTTACATCCCATTCTAGATGGGGAGCATCATAAGTTTTGCCTCGAAATTGTAGTTTCATTGTCTTGCCTAGTTACTCAATAGAATTTTTTATATGCGACTAAACGGCAGTAATTTAGGTATCTACTGAAATCGCAGCAGATATAATTTTTTCCCTGTATATAAATTAATATAGCTAATTTCTGTAGCTATTGTTACCAATTTGTCAAAAAAATTATATTATTCATTTTTCTTTACAATCATTTATAGTTCAAGATTGAAGAGCGACATCAACTTGAGCATAAAGTTCTGCTAATCCAGCGTTATTAGTCAAAACCACATCTGCCAAAGCTACTTTTTGTGCCAAAGACATCTGACTATCGATCCTGGTAGCTGCTTGTTGAGGGGTCAAACCATTGCGCTGTTGTAAGCGACGAATTTGTAGGGAGCGATCGCAACTCACCACCCAAATTTCCGTCACCAAAGCCATTAAATTAGCTTCAAACAAAAGAGGAATAGACAATACTACTATCTTGCTTTTTAGCTGCTGTAGTTCTTGAGCAAAGCGATCGCGCACAAAAGGATGAATCTGCTGCTCTAGCCACTGTTTTTCTTGAGGATGGTTAAAAATAATCTCCCCTAAAGCAGAGCGATTAAGACTCCCATCGGCTGATTTAACTTGGTTACCATATCGCTGAAAAATAGTTGATAAAATTTGTGAACCTTGATCCACTGCTTCTCTGGCATAAATATCTGCATCCAAGACTGGTAAAGCATATCGATCTGCGAGGTAATCGGCAACAGTAGTTTTGCCGGTACCGATTCCTCCTGTCAATCCAATCAGTCGTTTCGCTAAATTGGACATAAGTAGCTAGGCATAATTAATTTAAAGACTGATATGAGGTGGTGGAGTAGTGGAGGTAGGGGAGTAGGGGAGAAAAATAAGAATCCGTTATTTTATATTTAATTCCACCCAGCTACTTAGTAAATATTTTACTTATGAAGCTTGGCGTAAATAAGCAGTTTCTTTCTATACTAAGTGCAGATTAAGGCAATTTTATCCTAAGCAGCTTTATACTGGATATTTTCTTGATAATCAATAGATTGACATCCTCCCGCCACTAATCGGAGTACCGATATAGTGGGGGATTCCTAAGACTCACGACTTAGGTTTCTGTTTC
>NZ_PVWF01000078.1 GCF_003003995.1 Pleurocapsa sp. CCALA 161
GGATGTTTGTTTCCTGGTCGGGCTTTCATCTCAAGGTACAAGACGCATGAGTTTTCAGCCCGACATTAATTTATAAACAAAAATGTTATATTTGAAATAATAAAAATATTCAATCAAGTTGATGCGAAAAATCACGACTAACCTAATTAAAACTTCGTAATCAATCCATCACAATAGGAGGTGGATTTTGACGAATTTTAGCTGGTGAAAGAGTAATCATATTAAAGGTCTGCCATTCATTAGTAACATACTTCAATTTACCAACACCAATACCGCCGTTGGTAGTCCAGTTATCCCACTTCGCATTTAGGCTCAGCCAATAATCTCCACCCATACCAAGTAAATAACGAGCCTTAAATCTATCGTCTACTTGCTGAGAATTATCAATTACAAGCCTTGCTTGCACAGTGGTAAAAATAGCTACTATGTCCTGGCGATTGATCGGCACTCGACCAGTTGCAGGCCAAAAGTGAAAATTGTATCCCTGACCTGCTTTGACCGATACGCTACCATCCTTTTCGTAACGTATATCCGCAGGTTTACTAATATCACCAGCAAAATCTTCTCGATATGCAGCACCTTCAATCTTTTTAGAGCTTTGCAAAAGATGCCATTTGCCATCTCGTTTGCTGAGCATATATGCTTTAATATTTTTGATTTGTACTCGGCTGTTAGTAGCAGAATTGCCTTTAGAATCTTCATACAGCTGTCCCCATGCTGTCATAGCTTTAAAGTCTTGTGTATCAAATTCAGTATCTACTACAGGAGCAGATGCCCACTCATAATTTTTTGTTGAAACACCATGTGGCAGTCCCTCGTGTGGGGGGGTCATATCGTAAATAAGTGTTGAGATGGGGTCGTCCGCCATTGCAGGATAGTCGTTTATTTGATAATTAAACCAGCACAGTAGTACGACGATAATTGACAGAAATAGAGGAAATTTTTGAATCCGCATAGGCATAGTTTTATTCGTTCAATCATATCGATTATCAAAAGCAAAAATTATGTCTCAATCAAGAGTTAAATAAGTTTTATTAAATTGCTTAACCCAAAGAGACTAAATAACTTCGCAAAGCGCGAAATCTATCATGCAATTTATGATAAATATTAAGACCAAACCACTTCATTAACCAAACCGTTAATTTAAGACGCACATATTCTTGAGAAAACTTCATTTGAGGATAATAAGCAATTGCTTGTCGCAAATATTTAGATGCGATCGCATAATCAGGCTGATTACTTTGTAGTGATTGGCTAGCTAAGTGAAGATAAGAGCAACTGTAGCTTTTGCCTTTTAGGAACATTAATTTTGATGGTGCAGAAGCAAAAGCTTTTTCAATTACAATGTGATATTTTTTTTCCATTGCTTGCCAGTTTTTGGAAATACTGGTGGGGCATTCTCGATATTGTAATAAATATTCAGGAATAACTTTAATCGGGTAGCAAGCAGCAATCCGTAGCCATAAATCCCAATCTTCTACAAAAGATTGCAAATTTTCATCAAATTTACCAACACGTTCAAAACAAGAACGTCTAATCAACGTACTACTAGTAGCAATCACGTTTCTTGCTAATAATTTTTCCCAGATATTTCCTGATAAATTGCTTTCAAACGGTTTACCAAGAGATTTTCCATTTTGATCGATGCGCTCTACCCAAGTATAAACTAAGCCCACATCAGGATTTTGCTCCAATATTTCTACTTGCTTGGCAAGCTTAGTAGAAGCCCAAAGATCGTCAGCATCTAGAAAAGCAATATACTCGCTTTGGGCGTGAGCAATACCTATGTTGCGTGCAGCACAATTGCCTTGGTTTGTCTGTGAAATCAGTTGGACTCTTGGATCTGGATCAGTTAATTGGCCAAACCATTCTTCCGTACCATCTTTACTACCATCATTAACAATTATTATTTCAAAATCAGTATAAGTTTGTGTCAAAATGCTATCGATACTTGCTGGCAAATATTTAATAGCATTATATGCAGGAATAATTACAGAAACTTTTGGCATAATCGCAACATTTCTCAATTTTTATACTTTTAATTTTTGTGACAGCATTTGTTGATAAGCTTGCATCGCTCTTTTGGCGTATTGCTTCCAACTTAAATCTTGTAGCTGAAAATTCATTGTTGCTTGTCGTTTTTGTGCTAATAAATCAGAATTAGAAGCAAGTAATTCTAGGAGCGAGGAGATTGCCTTGCTACTTTTAACAGGTACTAAGTAACCAGCAGGGTATTCTTCGATACCCTTATCTAACTTAATTGGCTGTTCTCCTTGAATTCTTAGTAAATCTTCGCCACCAGTATTAGTCGTACAAATTAAAGGAATGCCACAAGCTAAAGCTTGGGCTTGCACTAGGGCTAAACCTTCCTCTAAACTAGGCATCACAAAAACACTACTATTGCGGTAAAATTCGGCTAATCTGGTTTCCGAAACGTGTCCAATACATTTGACTCGCTCATCCGCACCTGTTAATAATTGGGGAGTTTCTGGCGTTACCTTTCCTAGTAACACTAATTCACTGTGAGGAAGATTTGCCTCAATAAAAGCTCTAACTAAGTAATAAACTCCCTTGCGTACTCCAAGCGAGCCAGCATAAACTACTCTAAATACATCATCTTCTTTAGCTTTAGGCGCAAAAGTCTCTAGACTTGTTCCGAACGGATTGTGAATTAGTTGTGCCTCGTTAAAACCCTGTTGCAAAAAAGTCCGTTTGGCAAACAAGCTCGGAACAGCAATACGATCTGCTAACTTATATTCTCGTAGCTCTTGCGCAACAATTTCAGGATGAACTTCCGTCGATACAAATTCTAATCCTAATTGCTTGTATTCTTCTTCCAGAATTTGAGATTGTACCATTATATGAGCCGAACTACGTTCCAAAACTACAGGAATACCATTTTGTTTTGCCCAATTGATACTTGGTTCAGCCATAGAAGACCAGGCATGAATTAAGGTACTTCCTTCTAGATAAG
The DNA here is from genome assembly GCF_003003995.1 of Pleurocapsa sp. CCALA 161. Classification (GTDB taxonomy): domain Bacteria; phylum Cyanobacteriota; class Cyanobacteriia; order Cyanobacteriales; family Xenococcaceae; genus Waterburya. The sequence continues at coordinate 2,975 of NZ_PVWF01000078.1, forward strand.
GTACTGCTGCCTTAGCGAACAAACGATAGATTTGGGGGAGAAATTTCCTCATCATCTTTTCTCCACCAATTTTAGGAATAGCTCGGTTCAGTAAAAGAGTGAAAGGCAAACTCACTACTTTATCGTCAGGAACTCCCCATTGACGGGTTTTAAATTTTGGATAGTTGGTAATCAACCGATGTAGCCAACCAGCCTGATGTAATTCTCTAGCTAAATCGATCGCGTGCCACCGACCGCCAACTACAATAGTCACTTTGGGATTTGTCATTACTTATCTTGTATAAAATGTCAAAAAATTTTATTGAGAAATTGAAAATATATTGTGAGTACCTCGACGCAAAGCATACATAAAAGTCAGAAATTGTTGGTAGCCATCTGTACCAAACCATTGCATAATAGCGATCGCGATACTTAAACGAAAATGTTCTTGAGAAAAAAATAACCAAGGATCATGCTTGAGAGCTTGTAAACGACAATAACTAGCTTGTTCATAGTCTTTGGCTTGGCTTTGTATAGCTTTCCATCCTAAAGTTAGATAAAAGTTACCATAACTTTTATTCCTTAAAGGCAATAGCTCTAAAGGAGCGTCGGCAAATGCTTTTTCAATCACTGCCCGAAAACTTTTAGCAACAAGTTCACAATTTTTAGAGGCACTTCCCGTCAACTGTCGATAATAAACTAAAGATTCCGGAATAACTTTAAAAGGATAACGCGCTGCAATTCGTAGCCACATATCCCAATCTTCACCTACATTGAGATAACTGAGTTGTTCGTCAAACATTCCTACTTCTTCCAAACAAGCAAGACGAATCATCGGCACACTACCACATTCAATTAAATTTTTGGTAGCTAATTCTGCCCAAACATCGCCTTCTGCTTGATAACAAACCGTTCTTCCAGTAGATTTTCCTTGTTGATTAATATAAGTAACCCAGTTATAAACTAGTCCCACTTGAGGATGAGCATCTAAGACTTCCACCTGTTTGGCTAATTTAGTCGACTCCCAAAGATCGTCTGCATCCAAAAAAGCTAAATATTCGCCTTGAGACTCCTCGATCCCAACGTTACGAGTTTTTGCCAGACCTTGGTTGTTCTGAGAAATTAACTTGACTCGGGAGTCGCTAATTTGTCCCCCCCACTCGACTATGTTGTCAGTGCTGCCGTCATTAACGATAATTACTTCAAAATCGGTATAGGTTTGTTCTAGAACATTGGCGATCGTCTCTGGCAAATAAGCCATTGCATTATAGGCTGGAATAATAACCGAAACTTTAGGCATTTTTACAACTCCTCACTTTAGTCAATGGTAAATAAATCGAATTTGAGCTTTAGATAGTTAATAGCCTTTTATTGAGAACTAGTTGATTAGCATTTTCTTTAAAAGTAATGCCCAAAATTAGTAGACCTGGCCAATATAAATAGGCAATTTGTTCGATGTTGTCTCCAAAAGAAAAAGTCAGCAAAACTAAAAGAATACTTAGACCCACTTTAGCCATTGGTGCAGTTCTAACTTGGTATACTAAATTAACCAAAGTACAGACAAAAGGTATAGCAAAAGCGCACAAACCAACTAATCCATGAAGATATAGAACACCATACCAAGCATGGTGAGTCCCCAGCGGCATATGTCCAATCGAAGCAGGGCCTTTGGACAAAACAATACCATGCCCCCAGACTGGGGCTTCTGTCCACCAACGATTTAAAGTCATATGTCTGATAGCGGCTCTTGCATTTGATGAACTGGGTCGTAAGCGATGAAATTGCTGCTGAATATTTTTGATCCAATCTATCAATGTAGAAGACCATATACCCAAAATAAAACTCATCAAGCTAGCTCCTAATTGCACTTCAATTCGGACAAAATAAATCGATAACCAAATTAAAAATAATACTAAAGGAATACATAAAATAGCCATGCGAGACAGTGAGCCTATAGCCATGGCGATCGCGCCTACCATTCCCAACCATCTCCACTTCTGGTCGGTTTCTTGATAGGCTAGAAAAAAGAAGACATCTGCTACTAATCCTAAAGCTGGCGCCCAAGGTGCAAATAACGTCAAGCGAAAACCTTCTTCATAATTAGGCTCTGGAAATAAAAAATTTGTACGATAGTAAAGTTCATCTCCTCCAAATGCTTGGAAGGGAGATACATAATCAAATCTAGGTACATGTAAAATGTAGCCTATGTAACAGATTACCGTTAAAATTAAACCCTGTAAGCAGAAAATGCAAACAGCTCGATAAATTATTTGAGGGCGAATATTGAGATAACCGCTCAAAGGAAATAAAGCAAACAAAGCCCAATGCCGATACCAATAAAGAGAAGATTTGAGAATTTGTCCTATCGAAAGTTCCCAATTGATATGACCAATAATTAAAGCAACCTCCATAATTAACATAGCTATAATCCAGAGCCATACTAAAGGAGAAATGATAATTTTTTGCCTGATGGGAGTTATGGGGCTTTGATTCCACCATTGTTTGACTGCGCAAAAAGCTAGAAAAGAGGCTAGTACTGGAGCAAATATATAATGCCCACCCAATAAGTAAATTACATAAATGTTAATTATGTAATACCAAACTAGTTTTTCTGGCAAGTTTTGAGGCGCGATCGCAGTAGGTTTCATTTTTTGATAATCGCTTTAATATCATTATTGGAATTGGAATTAGATAAAGCTTTATGGTTATTGTGGTTCGAGTTGTTTTCCCAAAATACAGGAGTATCAAAACGCTGATTGCGCAACCAAAGTGAAAACATCCCCGTAGTTAACAATAGAGAAGAAAAGAATGAACCAAAAAATATATATTTTTTGTTAGGTGCAGTTGGTTCTTTTGCTAAGTTTGGTTGAGATATGAGCGAAATAGGAGGATAAGCTGCTGAAATCTGAGATTTATTTAGCTCAACTCTGGTAGCAGCAGAAGAAAATATAGCCTCCGACATTTGTACATCTCGCTGCAATTTTTGTAGCTCCAAACTATATTGAGCTAAAGTTGCTAGTTTAGTTTCTAAAGCAGCAATTTGGTTTTTTAATTCTACAGCTTTATTTTCTAATCCTTTTTGTTCGGCTCGCAAAGAAATCAATTCTTGAAATAAATTAGCTCGCTGTGATCCAGATAAATTACTACTGTTGATATTAAGAGTTTTTAGAGTAACTTGATTCAGAGTTCTGCCTAACAGCAAATCTCCTCGGCGATAAAGCTGTGCCTGAATATTATCGGCTTCTGCCTGTTTAGCTACCACCGATGGATGATTGGATAAATATTTTGATTTTAATTTGGTTAATTCTGTACTAACTTGGCTATAGTCGTTTAAATACTCTTGAAATTCGGAGTCGGAATTTAAAACTAAAGCCTCAGCAGCTTCCTCGCTTGATATGCCCATATCACTTAACAATTGATCGTAACGAGCCTTTACCCTTTGCTGTTCGGCAGTTACTTCTGAGCTCTGTCGTCGTAATTGCTCAATGTTATTAACTAAAATATTTGGCTGTTCTCCCGAACTAAATTGAGTTTTGCCTTGAAAATCAGCTAATTTTTGTCGTGCTGTTGCTAATTGTTGTCTTGTTTGTGCAAGGGGTTTTTCTAAATTGTGATTTTGATTATTGCTTTCATCTTGTCTTAAGCGGTCTAAATTTTCCTCAAGGGTATTTTGCAATACTAATGCTTTTGTTCGAGCTAATTGAGGCGTGTCCCCTTGAATCTGAAATTGTATTAAAGTTGTATTAGTAGGAATTTCAATTTTAGGCTTGCCAAACTCTTTGAGAGGCATATTGATTTTGCGAGCTGAAGTTTCTATAAACTCCTCATTTTCGACTAAATATTTGTAGTTTTCTCGTGGGTCGGCAAAATCACTGTTGAAAGGAGAATCACTTTCAGATGAAGCTTGTCCAATTTCTGGGAGATTTATATCAGTTGATAATTTGCTACTAGGAATAGTGATCGCCCATTTACTTGTGTAAGTGGGTTTTTTAAATTGCATATAAGCTAGACTAATGCTCCAAAGTATTAAATTACTCAGCAGCCAAATTCTCAAATAAAACTTTTTACTTCTAGGCTTACTTCGAGATCGATGCCGATATCGTTGACTAAGATTAAAATCGGTCAAATCTATGACTCGAGAACTATCTAAATTATTGTTGTTATTGTCTTTACTTACTTGTACCTCTAAACTTGGAGTTTTAGGGATTGATTCGGCAATTTTATTGATTAACCCAGGAGCAAATTGTGAGTAACCAAGGTTCACAAAAGATATAGCTTTGATTAATTCTTCCTTAGGAGTGGTTTTTAAAAGATATCCAGTCGCCCCTGCCTGTAATGCACGAGAAACATATTCGTTACTATCGTGCATACTTAAGATAATAACTTTTACGCCAATGAACTTATGACAGATCATTTTCGTAGTTTGCAGCCCATCGAGCATAGGCATTTCTAGATCAATTAATACTATATCGGGCTTTAGTATTTCTACCTGTTCTATGGCGCTATAACCATCGCTAGCAGTACCTACAATTTCAAAGTTTTCTACTGGCTCCAACCAACCTCTAAGAGATTCTCTGACGGTTTTTTGATCATCAACTAAGATAATGCGAATCATAAAATAAATTATCGAAAAGTAGCTTACTTTAAGCGCTTATTATAAGCATTATAATTACTCTAAAAAGTATCACACAGCCAATTTATTTTCAACCCCGTTTTACAGAATACAAAATTATAGTTAAATATCTGTGAATGCTTTTTGCTCAACAACATAAACTTACAGTACATTTAAATTGTACTTTTGTAAATTTGATGCTTAACTAATATATTTGATTAGCCAGGTCTATTATCTGGCATAATTTACAGCTATTTTGGCTCAAGAATAATATTGGTTGAATTCTCGATTAAGTGATAGCTAGGTCAAACAAGTATAAGATCTAACCAGTAAGATACTTATCATCAATTAGAAAATATTTTCTGTCACTATCAATACTTTCATCATTAACCTTGAAAACTTGACTAGGCATTAATTAAAAATCAATAAAATTTGTCTAAAAATTACTTGTAAAATTCATGTTGTTTATGCTAATGTTCCAAAGTATAAACATTTAAGTATAAATCCTTAGCGATTTTATTGTAGTTTGTAAAAATACGCTCGAATATCAATTTATAGCTATTTGCATACTTGTAATTGTTAATCAGTGGTGTCTTTAGACTATCCGCCAGTTATTGCTGTTAATTTATATTCATGAAAAACAAGCCAACCTTGACAATTTTTTACCAATTCGATCCGTGGCGTAGCAGCATTGGAGGGATTCAAACTTTTATTTGCTCATTTTTAAAATATGCCCCACCAGAATTCGAGGTAAGGCTCGTTGGCACTGGTGATCAAGATGCAGTTATTGGCAAGTGGACGGAAAAAGAATTTTTAGGTAGAAGCATTAAGTTTATGCCCCTGATTAAAGTTGAGAATGACAATATCAGGAAACTAATTCCCACAACTCTTAAATACACAGCTGCGTTACTAAGGCACAACTTTAGCTCGGATTTTATGCACTTCTATCGTATAGAGGCTGCTTTGGCTACCCGCAGCTGGAATGGAGAAAAGACGCTCCTGGTGCAAAATGATATTCAAAAGCAGATGGATCCTTTATCAGGAAATAATTCTATTCTGTGGCAAAAGTTTCCTACCCTCTATTTTGCTTTAGAAAGTTATTTAATTAAACAGTTTAATTACATTTACTCCTGCCATACAAAAACTGCCCAGTTCTACCAGCAGAGATATCCCCAGCTAGCTGAGTACACTAGCTACCTTAAAAATACAGTAGACGAGGAAAGGTTTTTTCCTCTCGAATTGCTTGAAAAGCAGAGAAAAAGTCAGGTTTTGACTCAAGAACTGGGATTAGCTGAAGACACTAAATTTGTCCTATTTGCAGGTCGTTTGCATCCTCAAAAAGATCCCTTGTTGCTAATTGAGGCTTTTGCCCATTTAAATCAATCAAAAGTCCATCTGTTGATGGCTGGGACAGGGGAATTAAAGCCTGAATTAGAAGCAAAAATTGATGCTTTGGACTTGTCAAAACGGGTAACCATTTTAGGAGCAGTGCCTCAATCAAAATTAGCTGCTCTGCACCAAATTAGTGACGTTTTTGTTCTCTCAAGTGTCTATGAAGGGCTACCTTTTGCCGTTTTAGAAGCACTTTCATGTGGGACTCCAGTAGTAACAACTGATTCAGGAGAAACTCCCGACTTTTTAGCTGAGGATAGTGGGATTGTTTGTTATGAAAGAACTCCAGAGGCGATCGCCGATGCTCTGGCAAAAATATTACACAGCCCAGATTTATATCCATCCACAGCCTGTGTAAGGACAGCTAAACCCTATAGCGCTAAAAGCGTTGTGACCGAAGTTTATCAGAACATGTTTGAACGCTGGGAGTCGAGCAGTTCATCAAGTAGGAAAGTTCATCTTCCTCTTTCCCTAACCAGCTAACAACATCCTGATTTTACTGATTTTCAAATAACTCCATCTAAAACTAAATTTATTAATTTAAGCAAATGAAAATAGCTGTTGTTGGAGTCAAAGGACTCCCTGCGAAACAGGGCGGTATAGAACATTATTGTCAAGCAGTATATCCGAGAATGGTTGAACGGGGACATACCGTCGATTTATATGCCCGTTCTAGCTACATCAAAAAGTCTTGGCTTTCAGTTTATGAGCATCATGGAGTCAGGGTAATTTGCTTGCCTTCTTTACCTTTTAGAGGATTAGATGCTTTGACTAATTCTGCTCTGGCAGCTTTGGTGTGTGGATTGCGAGGCTATGATGTGATTCATTTTCATGCTCTAGGACCATCTTTGTTTAGCTTTATCCCGCGATTTTTATCTTCGGCTAAAATAATTTCTACTTGTCAGGGTTTGGATTGGCAACGAGGAAAATGGGGTAAGTCTTCTAGCAGTGTGATTCGTCTCGGCGAGAAAATGGCAGCTAAATATGCTCACAACGTGATTGTTGTTTCTAAAGCATTGCAAAATTATTTTAAGCAAACTTACGATCTTGATTCCGTTTATATACCTAACGCACCAGGTATATATGCAAAGTCAGATCCGAATTTTACTTTCGTCAAATCTTTTGGTCTACAGCCAAATAAGTATTTATTATTTCTAGGACGATTAGTGCCAGAGAAAAGACCAGACTTACTTTTGCAGGCTTTCCAGCAGCTTAAGCAGTCGGATTGGAAACTAGTTTTGGCAGGGGGAGATAGTGATACCACAGAATATATTTCAGAGCTTCTCGCCCTGGCGGGGGACTCCTCTAAGATAGTTTTTGCAGGAGAACTCAGAGGCAGCAATCTAGCAGAAATGGTCAGGGGGGCTGGTCTGTTTGTGCTTCCTTCAGATTTAGAAGGGTTACCGTTGGCAATGTTAGAAGCAATGCGAGAGGGCGTTCCAGTAATAGCAAGTGATATTCCTCCCCATCAACAGCTAGTAGGAGGCGATCGCGGAATTTTATTTAAGGCAGGAGATATTACTGCTTGTGCTGCTGCTCTTAAACAAGCAATGAATCAGCCATTACAACTGAGCGCTATGGCGCAAAAAGCACAAAGATATATTCAAAAGAACTACACCTGGAAGAAAATTACGGCCGATAACCTGGCGGTATATTCTCAAGAATTTAACGATCAAGAGTTGAATCTCGATCAAGTCGAAAATACGGCTGAGTCAATTAAGCAAAATGTCAAAGCTGCCAAAACAAAAGTTGTTTAGTTATTCCCCTGGCAATAATGGCAAATAAAGTCTGGAAAAAATAGTTGGCTGAAAAAACTATCTAAGGAAAATGCCTAACAATATTAACAAAGGTGGATTTAATTTGAGTGTGAAAGAAGTTGTCAAATTTATAATTTTGAAAGATGACATGCGCTCATCCAGGGTTTTCAGCTTTTCAATCAAGCGTATTCTAGATATTTTACTTTCTAGCTTTATTTTGATTGTTGTTACTATTCCCATGGTTATTGTGATAGCTATGATTAAGATTGACTCTCCTGGCTCACCTTTTTTTTGTCAAACTAGAATTGGATTAAAAGGTAAACCGTTTCAAATACTAAAATTACGCACTATGGTGGCAAATGCTGCCCAAATACAAATGTCATTAGAAAATAGTAATGAAATAGAAGGAGGAGTATTATTTAAAATTAAAGAAGACCCCAGAATAACAAGAGTGGGTAAATTGCTACGACGCTATAGCATTGATGAAATACCTCAATTGATTAATGTTATTAAAGGGGAAATGAGTTTAGTTGGACCTCGTCCTCTCACTATTAGAGATTTATCAAAATTACCTGAAAATCAATTTTTGCGCCATGAAGTTTTACCTGGAATTACGGGTTTTTGGCAAGTCTCTGGGCGCTCAGAAACTAGTTCTGCATATTTAGGTAAGTGCGATCGCTTTTACGTTAATAAATGGTCTTTATCTCTTGATTTATCTATTCTAATTAGAACTATTGCAGTGGTTATTGCTGGACAGGGCGCATACTAATCTTCAGGAATTCTTCCCTAAACTTCATTGGAGAATTGGTATTAGTATGCTTTTGCCCTGTTGAACTGAAGCATTTCTGCCTAAATCTCTGGCTATTTTGAAATTATAATTAAGGCTATTTAACCAGGAACAGTACTAGTATCACCGCCAAAAGTTCCACCGTTATAATAATCATCCTCAAATAGAGAGAAGTCAGCTGCGTCAGGATCTTCTGTTATGGCAACCCGTTTTTCTATTTCTTCATTTGCCCAAAAGTCTGTGGAACCAATATCTGTACTAGGGAATTCGTTATTATCTCCCAAAACCAATGTTTCTGTCGAAAATTCTGTGGCGTCAAAGGCGAAGAAATCATCATTACCCACAGTCACTTTATTATTATCAACAGTTGACTGATAGGTTTTCTCAACATAAATACCTGCTACCCTTACAAAACTGTTATACTCAGGCGCTAAAAAGTCATCTCCTACCCCTGTAATTTCATTACCCTCTATTGTAGTGTTGCTGGTAATATCGTCCCAAATATTGAAAGCATTAACGCCAGAGAGTTTATTATCACTTATAGTGACATCATTGGTATTGAAAAGCTTGATCCCACCAGCATCAAAGCTTTGAGAGTGTTCTGCGGCCAGATTTATATCTGATAGGGTAACTCCATCGATTATTCCTCCATCAGTGTCAATGACTCCAATTCCTTTACGACCAATATCAGATATTGTCGAGTCAAGTACTTTGAATCCATCAGCGCTACCTAAGCTTATGGCAATATTATTTTGACCATCTCTAACTGGTCCGTCAATGCCAATATTGTGAATATTCAGGTTGGATAGGGTAACATTACTTGATCCATTAACATTGATGCCGTTGTTTCCATCAGTTATTTCAACATCTTTAATAGTCGCTCCGCTTGCCCCTTCGCCCAGAGTAATTATAGAGTCAGTTGCTCCTTTGCCATTGATAACTGTTTGTCCTCTAAAACCATCAATTGTAATATCTTTATCAATGCTCAGTCCGGAAGTTTCGTAGGTACTTTTTCCAAGAATAACGGTATCGCCATCATTAGCAGCGGCGATCGCTTTTTCTAAATCTCCCGCAAAATCTTTATCTACGTTGAGTACTTTATTGTTGGGGTTATCCATATAAACTTCATCTATTTTGATATTTTGTATACTAGCTTAATATAAAGCATGTTTGTCTTAAAGACAAAAAGCAACGTTAGCATTTATAGGTGCAGTTAACAGTTTAAATTTTATTAATAATTTAGCTTTATCTCATAACAGCAGCGGTTTAAACAGTATTTTTTACAGGTTAACTTTTAGGAAAAAATCAGTTTCTTAGTGTAACTTAGAAATATTTAATACGCAATATAGTTTTAAATAAGTTTTACATATTAAACAATTATCAATAAATGAAATGAGTAATAATGATTAAGAAATTATGAACTGTTTGATTTGCTGTTGAGATGAAAATTTTAGCTAAATCTAATTATTTATTGTTATCTAAATCTTTACTTTTATGGCTAAATTGAATATGCTCGTAACTTAGCCAGACTTCGCCTGGGCTGATGCTTTGTCTCTGATTGGCGATCGAGTATTGCTAATAGTTCGCTGACCGCTTGATATACATCAGCAATAAATTTATGCCTATCTAAAATTATAGTCTGCTGACGTCCATAAGTTATTTGCAATATTCTATCTTGATAATCAAAATGAAATTCATTTGGTTCAATCAAAGGATCAACAACAATACTTTTACCTATTTTAAGATTGTTTGCTCCTTCAACTAAAACTTCAAAAAAAATATCTATACTGGTAAATTTTTCGATAATTTCTCCTTCATCTCCAATGAGATAAAAATCCCCTGTGGGTTCGACAAAATTAATTTCATTTTCTCGATCCAAACTCCATTGTAAATAGCTCATCAGCAAATTTTAATCTCTCAATTGTTAATTATTGAACCAACCAGACGAATGAGTTGGGATCGCAGACATAAATAAATTAGTTTAGTTTAATTAAGCTCTGGCTTCTGCTAGATAGCGATGAACAAACATAATTGCAATTGAACCTTCTCCTACTCCCGAAGCTACTCGCTTGACCGAATTATGTCTTACATCTCCTGCTACAAAGATACCAGGAACACTTGTTTCTAACAAAAATGGATCGCGATCGCGATTCCACCCACGGAAGTTTTCACCCAGTTTTAGATCTGCTCCTGCATAAATAAAGCCCAGTGGATCTCTTGCCACTATCCCATCTAGCCATTCTGTTTCTGGTCTAGCGCCGATAAAGATAAATAGAGATTTAGTGGCTACCTGTTCGGTTTGTCCTGTTTGGTTATTTAACAAAGTTAATCCTGTCAGATTATTTTCTCCGTGTACTGCTGTCACTTCCGTATAGGTTTGTACTTCAATATTATCAGTAGCGCCGATCTGGTCGATGAGATACTGAGACATACTTTTAGTTAGAGAGTCTCCTCTTACCAGCATGGTCACTTTGGCAGCATATTGAGAAAAATACATCGCTGCTTGTCCTGCCGAGTTTGCTCCCCCAACGAGATAAATATGTTCATCTACACAGGACATGGCTTCAGTTTTAGCTGCACCATAATAGATACCTCTTCCTGTGAGTTGATCGCATCCTGGCAGATTTAATTTGCGCCAATATACTCCCGTTGCCAACAAAAGAGCATGACAGTTAATTTCACTACCATCAGCTAACTTAACAATGCGGTAAGGATTTTCTAATCTGACTTCAACCACCTCTTGAGGAGTTAAAATTTCTACTCCAAACCGTCTGGCTTGAGTTACCCCCCGACGAGCCAAATCATCACCGCTTAAACCAACAGGAAAGCCCAGATAATTCTCAATCCGAGAGCTAGAACCCGCCTGTCCACCAGGAGCAGAGCGTTCAATCATAACGGTGCTTAAACCTTCCGATGCACCATATACCGCAGCAGCTAAACCCGCGGGCCCACCACCAACAATTACCAGGTCATAAAAAGGCTTTTCTGCCTGAGTTTGTAAACCAATTTTGGCGGCAACTTCTAGATTGCTAGGCTGTTCCAAGCGATCACCATTGGCAAATAACACTAAGGGAAGTTTAGGCTTACTGCCATTGGCTGCATATTCAACTAATTTCGCTGCTTCCACCTCAGTTTCTACATCCAGCCACTGATAGGGAATTTGGTTTCGGGCTAAAAAATCCTTGACATTATGAGAACAGGGCGACCAGCGATCGCCAATTACTCTAATGCCTTTAAAAGTAGGGCGATATATTGCTAACCAGTCTTCTAACAGATCATCTAAGACAGGATAAAGCTTTTCTGCTGGAGGATCCCAAGGCTTAAGGAGATAATAATCTAATCTGGCGCTATTAATTGCCTGAATTGCTGCATTGGTGTCGGCATAAGCCGTTAATAAAACTCGTTTGGCTTGGGGAAACATGGGTGCAGCCTGTTCAATAAACTCGACTCCATTCATCCTGGGCATTCTTTGATCCGTAAGGAATAAAGCTACTGTTTCATTCCGCAGTTTAAGCTGTTCCAGAGTCTCAATTGCTGATGCTCCAGAGTCAGCCCGAACAATTCGAAAGCGATCGCCATACTGCTTTCTTAGGTCGCGCGAAATTGCCTGTAGCACATCCAAATCGTCATCTATAGTCAAAATGGTTGGTTTAGCCATAGTTAGGTTTAGAATAGAGAATTATGCGTTAACAGTCTAGATTTTATTTCTGGGACGTTGATGATGATTAATATTTTGCCGTGCTAACCAAACTATTTTAATATTTTTTGAGTAATTTTACCTAGATGGCGTTTTTGAGCAAATCCGATGTACTAACTTGTACTAACTGACAGTTCTCTCAAACATGAATTTAGTTAGTTATGCTTTACGACCTACAACAGTCATGGGTTGGAAGTCTACTGGTGTCAAAAGGCTAATCTCTCAGGTCAGATTAGTTATGCTAAATCCTGCTTCGTAAACTTTGTGACCATTTGAGAGCAAAAGTAACTAATCATCTTAAGATAAAGGGCGGACGATGGGACTTGAACCCACGAATGGTGGTACCACAAACCACTGCCTTAACCACTTGGCTACGCCCGCCATGCATTACCGCTTAGGTATTATAGCACCATTAGCTAGCATTTTACGCTGATAGTTTAAAATCAAGAAAAATATTTTTGAGCTGCATGAGCTACATGGCATCAAACAAAATCGGTAAGATCGGTACGCTGGGAACTATATTTGCTGGGATAGGTGCGATCGCTTTAATCACCAATCCAGGTGAAGCAGGATATCGCCAATATGCCGATGAAAAGATTAAAACGGAGTTAAAAAACAAGGTTTGTGAGCAGGTTGCTGAAGATTTAGGAGTTTGGTTGAAGGGTCAATGTCATATTTTGATCAGTACCGCCAGTCCTTATTTAGCAGACACCATCAGCCAACAAACACAGCGACAAAACTTTTATCTTTTTAGTATTTATCAAGTAGATCTCTTTCTCCCTGCACCATTACCTAAATATCATGTAGCAACCATTGGTTTATTCGGCAACTATCATACTTATCAAGCTAAAAAACTTTAATTGGCTGAAGTTCTAATGTTTATTTAAACTGGAGAAAGGAATTCTACAGCCAGGAGTTGAGCCATGAGTCCAAATAACCATAAAAGCGATAATCTTACTTCGACTACACCTCAAAGCGATGCTATCCGCAACCCTCCCTACGGAAAAGTTAAAAACTTAGATCAGGGAGAAAGATACTGCATCAATAAAATCGAAATTAATCCAGGGGAACATATGAGTACCCAAATGCATTATCATCGCAGTGAACATTGGATTGTAGTTTCAGGAACTGCTAGAGTAATTTGTGATGGTCAAGAAACTTTAGTCATGGCAAACCAGTCTACTTATGTACCGATGAATACTGCACACCGAGTAGAAAATCCTGGTGTTATTCCTTTGGTGATGATTGAGGTACAGAATGGAGAATATCTGGGAGATGATGATATTGTGCGTTACGATGATTAGCCCTAGACTTTAATGGTGATTAGTTGAGTAGTGTCACTTTTCCTTCGGACAATGAAGCAACGGTGACTAAAACCACGCCATAGTTAGAGTTGATCATAGCTAGAACTAAAATTTAACCATACCATTAAGCTACTTGAATAGACTGAGAAGTTTGATTGATGGGAATTGTTGCTTGGGTATTAGGCTGGAAAAATTTAGCCGAGTTAGACAACATATGTTTGGTTAAGCTGAGATCAAACACTGCCGACTCAAGATTAGCCCCAAGTAAATCTGTATCAGTCAAATCAACATCGCTTAAATTAGCTAGCTTTAGAGAAGCATCACGTAAATCGGCATTGGTTAGATCTGCTTGAGTCAAGTCGGCATTATCTAAATTTCCCTTTCTCAATTGAGCTGCTGTCAAATTAGCCCGATATAAATTAGCACAGTTGAGGTTAGAGTTCCTAAGTTGAGCCTCTTCGAGGTTAGCATTGCTCAAGTTACTATTGCTCAAATTGGCTTTAGTTAACCTTGCCTGACTAAAATTCACTCCCCTGAGATCTGTGCTGCTAAGGTCGACATCAATTAAGTATGTTTGACTAAAATTCACTCCAGTTAATAAACTGCCCTGTAGCTGAGCCCCCGTTAATCTTCCTTGTCGCAAATCTGCCCATTTCAGGTTAGCTTGGGTCAAATTAGCTTGCCTAAGATTGATGTTAAATAACTTAGCACCACAGAGATTTGCCCCCAACAGATTCGCCCCTCGTAGATTAGTGTGGGCGAGATTAGCACCACTCAACTGGGCATCAGCTAGCTGAGATTTAACCAGAAAAGCACCCGTCAAGTTAGCTTTAGTTAGATCTGCCTGGAGGAGATTTACTTCGCTCATTTTGGCAAAACTAAGATTCGCCCAATTAAGAGTTGCCCCGTTGAAAATTGATTTAGTTAAGAAGGTACGACTAAGATTTGCTCCAACTAGGTTAGCTCCCGTCAGATTAACGCCAATAAGCATTATTCCCGATAAATCTACCCCGCTTAAATTTACTCCTGTAAAATCTCGATAACCCTGTTCATAAAATCTTAGTAGCTGATCCTTGTTCATAATCGTTATAAGCTTTAAATCTCAGAAAACACAGTCTTAGCGATCGCCTGCAATGCTTAAATAACTCTCTACCTACTTGCATTATTACCTGTAATTTTCAGCACAACTATAGAATAATAACTTTTGTCTTAATGCGTTTTAATCTATGGTTATAAGTTATTGAATCTTCACACTGGTTGTTTTTTTGTTTCTTTGATCCTTTTGTAGGAAAATTTAATGGGATAAAGAATAAATTCGTCCATCAATTAACAGGCGGGTAATGCCCTTATCTTGAAGATGATGAGAAGTTTTTTGCAGCATTCGTCCATCAGGAACTTTGATCACTCGCTCACGACGATGAGAAAAGCGTTTGGCAATACGATGGTTGTCAAAGACGGGGAGGGTTGTTTGCCTAGTTTCTGCCGTTGGAATAGCGCCCAAATCGGCAAATTCCGCTAAAGGTTTAACGATTAACTCTGCGGAACGATCGATCACTAGATAGCAAATCCTGGGAAGGGAAGCTTGGGATAAAGGCAAAATTTGGATATTACTCAAGTCGGAAGTAGGACTTAGATATGAAGTATTATCATCCTCGTCATCCTCATCATCCTCGTCATCTTCGTCATCCTCGTCTTCATCACTGATATCTTCAAGATCTTCTCCCAGCATTTCTCTAAGAGCAAGCAGTTCCCTTTCCTCATTTTCATCATCCTCTTCTTCTTCTGGATCAAGGCGATCGCGTTTAAGAATTAAACGCTCACTTTTAGGAACATTGACGTTAGATCTATTGGGTAACTTATCTAAAACCAATTTAACTGGTATTGTCTCAGCTACAACTTGTGGTGGTTGTTCCACTTCAACCTCAAAAATGTCTGACGTTACTTCAGGCTCAGGTGCAACTTCTGGTTGAATAGTTGAGCGTCGGCGACGACGATTCGATGTTGCTATTGCTGATTGAGGTTCATTTGGCAATAAGTTTGCCACAGTAGTTAATTCAGGGATAGCATCATCACTATCTGCTATTTCTTGAACTTTTTCACTCTTGATGTGAGATTTTTGTGCTACTTTTGAACGAGATTTTGCTTTCGCCTTATCCTTTCCCTTGGCTGGGGTAGAACTTTGGCTTTCCTGAGCAGGCTTTTCGCCCCTGGGAGTTCGAGCTAAACGCTTTTGTTGAATCAGCTCTTCATATTCAATAGTGGATAATTTATTCTTCAAAAAGCGGCTGATCGTAGAACTACTAACCTCAAAACTTTTGGCTAAGGTAGAAGTAGTTGCCTCAGAATTACGATATTCTTCAAGGATCTCTTGTTTATCGTCTTCGGTTAGTTTTCTAGGACTCATGCTTTCTCTAATCAAACTTGCGTTGTTGCTTTATTGTTACTCAGGATATCAATTATCCTAGCGATTTTGCTCGATCTTTAGGATCGGTTTTAATCAGAAGTATTATTGATTATCTTCAATAGTCTATCCTGTTAGGCTGAAATTAGTAACGTTGACTACAGTTAAGCAGGTAATTTTCTCTTAATTTTTTAAGTTAGTCATCTAGTTTATAGTTTCTCATCGCTAATAACTGATAAATTATTGAATGGTTGACGTAAAGTTTAGTTAGGATCAAATCAATGGTAAATATGCTCAGACCCAATGCTCAACCAGCTTTACTGGTACTGGCTGATGGAACGACCTATCGTGGCTGGTCTTTTGGGGCAGCAGGCACTACGGTTGGGGAAGTGGTCTTTAATACGGGCATGACAGGATACCAAGAGGTTTTGACCGATCCCAGCTATTCTGGTCAAATCATTACTTTTACCTATCCTGAATTAGGTAACACAGGAGTCAATCCTGGGGATGAAGAATCTGCTACGGTGCAGGCTAAGGCGGTAATTGCGCGCAACGTTACCCATCGCCCTAGCAATTGGCGTTCGACTCAATCCTTACCAGAATATTTGCAGGAAAAAAATATTCCAGGCATTTATGGTATTGATACGCGATCGCTAACTAGAAAACTAAGAGAATACGGTGCAATTAACGGTGCTGTTTCGACAGAAATACTCGATCCGCAAAGATTGTTAGAGATAGTGGAGCAAGCACCCGACATGGCAGGATTAAATCTTGTCAAAGACATCACAACTGATCGAGTTTATGAGTGGTCAGAAGAGACAGAGGCAGAATGGGAATTTGCTTCCAGTACAAATATAGAGCGCCCATTAACCGTAGTGGCGATTGATTTTGGCGTTAAGCGCAATATTCTCCGTCGTTTAGCCAGCTATGGATGTAAAGTAATTGTCGTACCTGCTCATACCCCTAGTGCAGAGATTTTGGCATATAACCCTGACGGTATTTTCCTTTCTAATGGGCCTGGAGATCCAGCCGCGGTTAAAGAAGGGATTGCCGTAACCAAAGAATTATTGGCTGCTGAAAAACCTACTTTTGGCATTTGCATGGGTCATCAAATTTTGGGTCTTTCCCTGGGGGCAGAAACCTTTAAGCTTAAGTTTGGGCATCGTGGCTTAAACCAACCCGCTGGCTTACAAAAGCAAATTGAAATTACTAGTCAAAATCATGGATTTGCGATCGCCACAGAATCTTTAGGGGCAGATGTGGAAATAACTCATCTTAATCTCAACGATCAAACCGTAGCAGGATTACGTCATAAGACCTTGCCCTTTTTCTCAGTACAGTATCACCCTGAAGCTAGTCCAGGCCCTCATGATGCGGATTATTTGTTTGAAAATTTTGTTAAATTAATGCAAGCAGCAAAAACCTAGTACCGCTGCGTGAAAGTCCTAAAGGGTTAACTTCGCAAATCAGAAGTACCACCAGAGCATAACATCAGAAGCATTTAACTGTGAGGCTTTGACAATTTACGAATGAGGGCTTTATTTACGCCCACGTCTGCTAGACTTGTTTGGAGATATTTTCTGCCATCAAGGGAAGCAATCCCCATGAGGATTTAGTAAGGGCAATTCACTACCTTGCCCCGATCTTTACTCAACTACAATGCACCATTGATGTAGCTCATACTTGACGCAGTTATTAATAATCAAAGGATCTTGAGTCACTATTGCTTGAGCTTCTAGTAGTGAACTCGCTTCAAAAATCAGCATCCCTCCCCCTAATTCTGCCCAATAACCAGTTCGGGCTTTGTGTCCTTGATCGATTAGTTGGCGAACATAGGCTTTATGAGCTGAAACATATTGATCAAAAGTTGTTTTGTTCACAATTCCTGTTTCTATTTTGACAAATGTTGGCATAATTTAAGCTATTTTTCTTTATCAAATAAATACAAATGAAATATAATTGTCGCGATATAATTGCTTGATAAAAATCATACAATCAATATTTGTCAAACTTGAATGTTTTTTAGAAAGTCAGTCAATGCCGACCAGCAATCTAGTTTGAGAATAGCAGTTGTGGGAGGTTCTAACTCAGTAATGAGGGAAGGATATACGAAGTATTTGAATAAACATCTGCGTCAAATAACTTCTCAAACAACCTCGATCAAATACTATTCTTTAGGTGGTGTTACCAATGTCTTTGGTGCTATTCAAGAAGATAGATATAACATTGCCATAAACAGCGACATTATATTTTTTGAATATTGCGTAAACGATCGCCATGCGATTGAAGTTAAGCGCTATTCCTTAGAATTGGCAGGAAAGTCTTTAGAAGGATTTATTAGAAAATGCCAAAAATCCAATCCTTTTTGCCTGATTATATTAGTAATATTTGGCGTTAACAAAGAAGATTACTATCAAAAAACTTGCACCTTATCAGAACTTTATGAATCAATTGGCTCATACTATTGCTTACCCATAATAAATTTAACTAGTTTGTTAAATGAGCAGAAAGGAAAAGATTTTATCAAGTCTTTATATAATGCAAAAGATGAGGCTCATTATACTAGACCTGATGGAGTACAAGTAGTTGCTCAAACCATTGTTGAACAGCTAGATAAAATAGGCGTGATTAACAGTTTAAAATCTGCCAAAAACTATCCTAAAAACATCGGAATCCAACCAATTTATCAGGATAATCTTGAAAATATCGCTTTTTTTGAGAATTTTGAACAAGGGGATTTCTTTGATTATCAGCCAGAAATATCAGTCTATCGTAATACTGTATATCGAGAAAAAAATTTTGCTCTCACTCCAGGCAATTGTCTTAAATTCTTATTGAAAGGAAAGTTGGTAGCCTTGTATATTAAATCCGATCTAAACGATGGTTTGATTGAAATTAAGTTTGGTAAGCAGCGGCTCATCACAAGCTCTTATTGCGAGTGGGTTAATCTAATTAAGCCTCAAAATGTGATTAATCTAATTACTTTGCCCTTGAGCAAATTTTCAGAGTCTCAAGACTTTGCTCCTGTATCGATCGCCTGTTGCCGAGAATATTTGGACAGTTTTGAATTAGATTACATTAAAAAAGAACCCAACCAGAAAGATCCTCGCAAATGGAAACTAAAGATCATTGGCGTTGCCTACATAGGAGAACTCAAACCATTTGCCTAAGCATAAAAATAATTAGACTAAAGAGATGGTGCTGGCTGCTTTCAATGCTTTTGTCCTAGCTAATTCGGTAGTTTCTGCTTTAGCTAAGGCAACCCCCAGGCGACGATAGGGACGAGAATCTGGTTTGCCAAATAATCGTAAGTCGGTGTCTACCTCTGTTAAAGCTTGCGCCACGTTAGTGAAGTTGATCTTGGAAGAATGTTGCTGAGCCAAAATTACGGCGCTAGCAGAAGGAGCAAAGATTTCGATTTTGGGAATAGGCAAACCAAGAACAGCTCGCAAATGTAGTTCAAATTCGTTCAGATTTTGGGAAATTAAAGTTACCATTCCTGTATCGTGAGGGCGAGGAGATAATTCGGAAAAGATTACTTCATCTTGAGTAATAAAGAACTCGACCCCAAAGATTCCTGCACCACCTAAAGCATCTGTTACCTTAGTGGCAATCGCTTCGGCTTGCTGAAGTTTTTCTCTGGAGATTGCTGCGGGTTGCCAAGACTCTTGATAATCTCCTCGCTCCTGACGATGCCCAATGGGAGGACAAAAAACTGTGGCTGTATCCCATTGTTTGACAGTCATCAAAGTGATTTCAAGTTCAAAATCAATAAACTCTTCAACAATAATTTTTTGGGTGTCACCTCTCGATCCAGCGATCGCATTTGACCAAGCCTGCTCTACTTCTAAGGGTGAATTTACTACCGATTGACCCTTGCCTGAAGAAGACATGACTGGTTTAACCACGTTAGGAAAACCGATTGCTGCCGACACCTGTATCAATTCTTCGAGGTTACTAGCGTAGGCATATTTGGCAGTACGAATCCCCAATTTTTGGGCAGCTAGTTCACGAATGCGATCCCGATTCATTGTGTAATTAGTAGCTGCTGCGGTGGGAATTACGATGATTCCTCGCTGTTCAAATTCCTCTAGCTTTTCGGTGCGAATCGCTTCAATCTCAGGCACGATGAAGTTAGGCTGATGTTTCTGCACTACCTGCTCTAACTCATCACCATTGAGCATAGAAATCACCTCTGAGGTATCAGCTACCTGCATTGCTGGCGCATTGGGATAACTATCCACGGCAATTATATAATTTCCTAGACGTTGAGCTGCAATCACAAACTCCTTACCTAACTCTCCTGCACCCAGAAGCATGATTTTTTGAGGTAGTTGTAGATTCTTCATGATAAGGGAATTTATTGATAGGAAATATTCTACAGGTTAATCAATAAAAGGGGAAATAAGACGTATGTCAACGTCTTGAAGAATTTTAAACAACTCTTGAACTGGAGAACTGCGTAAAAATAACTGCCAACGCGATCGCTGTATTTGTCTTAGTCTTAATGCTACTGAGGTATTGACATCCTCTCCGACCTGAAGGACGGAGATTCCTAGAACAAACTTAATTGTTCGTAGGTGGTTGACGCTTCGTCG
>NZ_PVWF01000232.1 GCF_003003995.1 Pleurocapsa sp. CCALA 161
TGAACAATGAGCAATGAGCAGTGAACAATGAGCAATGAACAATGAGCAATGAGCAGTGAACAATGAACAATGAACAATGAGCAATGAGCAGTGAACAATGAGCAATGAACAATGAGCAATGAGCAGTGAACAATGAGCAATGAACAATGAGCAATGAGCAGTGAACAATGAGCAATGAACAATGAGCAATGAGCAGTGAGCAGTGAACAATGAACAATGAGCAATGAGCAGTGAGCAGTGAACAATGAACAATGAGCAATGAACAATGAGCAATGAGCAGTGAACAATGAACAATGAGCAATGAGCAGTGAGCAGTGAACAATGAACATTTTTTAAAGCGATCGCCTGCTCTATAGTACTACTCTAGTAGGACTTAAATTACAACACTCCCCTGACGGATGATCTTCCACTGCTGCTCTTGCCAAAGAACTACTGTAGAAGGAAATCCACTCCCAGAAAATAGATCCAGGTTTTCTAATACCAATACCGATGGAAAAGCTTGCTCAATCTCAGCCATGGTGCGCAGAGCATCTTGTCCTGAAATATTGGCGCTAGTTGTTGCTAATACTCCAGTTTGTCTTAGTATTTCAATGGCAGGAGGACAATTGGGAATACGAATCCCTACGGTCTTAGTATTAGTAGCGTTAATCGCTAGGGGGACTCGCTCTGAAGCGGGAAGAACTAAAGTAAGTGCGCCAGGAAGATGTTGCTGAATTAAATCTTGCCAGGTTGCTAACTCAGCATCATGGTAAGCAACGTAAGGGAGTAGATCCTCAAGGGAGCTTCCCAGTAAAATCAGGGGTTTAATTAAAGAACGTTGTTTTAATTGATAGATTAAGTCCCCCAACTCTGGCTTGACTGCTAATGCGGGAACAGTATCAGTCGGAAAACTAACTACCCTACCAGCGATCGCTCCTGCGATCAATTCTGTTTGAGAAACTTTCACCATAAAATTTGTTTTTCTGACTCTTACTCAACCGCATCCATAGCAAATTTTAGCAAAAAAGCCAAAAGCTCTAAAAGCTATTGAAGTTAATTAGCGTCGCGATTACCAATCAAATATAATAACGCCATGCGAGTCGCCACACCGTTGGTGACTTGCTTAGAAACTAGACTGAGATGAGGATCGTCCATCAAATCGGAAGTTATTTCAACACCGCGATTAGTTGGGCCTGGATGGAGTATTTTAACTTGAGGATGACATAATTTGAGGCGATCGCGCGTCACTCCAAACTGTTGCTGATATTCTCTTAAGCTAGGGATAAAATTGGTCGTCATACGTTCTTTTTGTAGCCGTAGGGTCATGACAAAGTCGGCATTTTCTAAAGCGGGTGCTAACTCCCAATGAATCGCCAGTTTTCCAGGCGCATTGTGATTTACCATTGCCAAAAAAGCCTTGGGTAACAAAGTTGCTGGTGCAGCCAGATGTACTTCTGCTCCAGCGCTGGTGAGACTATAGATATTAGAACGGGCAACTCGGGAATGGAGAATATCGCCAACAATGGCAATTTTTTTGCCTTCCAGTAATTCTAAACGAGGATTAATGGGGTCTAAAACAGTAGTCAGGGTAAATAAATCTAGTAAGGCTTGAGAAGGGTGTTGATGTAAGCCATCTCCCGCATTCAGAATCGTTACCCCAGAATTAAGGCGATCCATTTCTTGGGCAATAATTTGCGGTACACCCGCTTCCTGATGACGGATGACCATCAGATCTGCACCCATAGCTAAATAGGTTTTTGCCGTATCTAAGATGGTTTCCCCCTTGCTGAGAGAAGAACTACCTGGAGAAAAGTTCAAAACATCGGCAGAGAGTCTTTTAGCTGCTAACTCAAAACTACTGCGAGTACGAGTAGATGCTTCAAAAAACATATTGGCGACAACTCTGCCCTGAAGTGCGGGAACTTTCTTGGTTCTGCCTAAAAGCACTTTTTGAAAACTAGACGCAGTTTGTAAAACCGTTGCGTATTCCTCGCTGGTGAAATCCATGAGGGAAAGAATATGTCTTCTTGTCCAGGTAGTAGTTACCATCTTCTAGCTTCTTGAAATTGTCTAAATCATTAATTGTTAATATCTGTGTCTTCTCCTTCATCCAACTGAGGCTTATCCATTTCCTCTTTAAAACCTTTAATGGTTTTGCCTAAAGCACTGCCGATTTCGGGAATTTTTTTGGGGCCAAAAACAAGTACCGCAACTAGCCCAATGATTGCGACTTCAGGTATACCTAAACCGAACATAATTAAATCTCCTGCACTAAAATCTATTACGATTAATAGCTATATATATCTATAAAGTCTGTCTCAGTATATCGTTAAACATAGAGACATCTGTGGGCATCAGTATTTAATCGCCTAGATCGAGTATTTTAATAATCCTAATGTTAGAAACTTCCCAACCTTCACTGCGCCAAGAACAACATCCTTTAATTCATCGACTGGCAGAAAGGATTCTCAACTATTGGCAAAAATATTTAGAACTCTCGGTTTATAACTTGCCTGAAGGGTTGGGTTATGTTGAAGGCAAGCTGGAGGGAGAAAGATTGCGGATTGAAAACCGCTGTTATCAAACGCCTCAGTTTCGTAAAATGCATTTAGAGTTAGCCAAAGTAGGTAATAACCTAGATATTCTGCACTGTGTCATGTTCCCTCGTTCTGAGTATCCCCTACCTATGTTTGGCTGTGATCTTGTGGCTGGGCGAGGGGGGATCAGCGCAGCGATCGCTGATTTATCACCCACTAGCCCCGATAAAACTCTCTCCCCAGGATATATTAAGTCTCTGACGAATTTACCTCCAGCAAAGTTTAGCGAAACCAGAGAATTACCTCCTTGGGCGGATATTTTTTCCGATTTTTGCTTGTTTGTGCGCCCTCATAACCTAGAAGAAGAACAAAACTTTTTAGATTTAGCTGCTAATTATTTACGGGTTCACTGTCAGCAAGCGATCGCCTCAACTCCTGTTTTACCCTCAGAACAAAAACTGTATTTGGCAGGGCAAAGATATTACTGTACTAAGCAGCAGCAAAACGATAAAACTCGTCGCGTTTTAGAAAAAGCCTTTGGCGAAACCTGGGCAGACAACTATATGACTAACGTGTTATTTGATGTGCCTGAATCAGTATTAGCAGTGAGCAATGAGCAATGAGCAATGAGCAATGAGCAATGAGCAATGAGCATTGTAAAGAAGAGGTCTTAAACCTAGTTAATCAATTGTTCACTGTTCACTGTTCACTGTTCACTGTTCACTGTTCACTGTTCACTGTTCACTGTTCATTGTTCACTGTTCACTGTTCATTGTTCACTGTTCATTGTTCATTGTTCACTGTTCAC
>NZ_PVWF01000079.1 GCF_003003995.1 Pleurocapsa sp. CCALA 161
AGGGGCTTTATCTGCCACCACGCAAGATGGATCAGGGGGCAATATTAGGATCGATACCAAAGTGCTACAACTCAACCGTGGACTAATCAACGCTTCTGTCTTAGGCACGGGAACAGGGGGCAATATTGACATTACTGCTCAAGATTCTGTAAATATTACTGGATCTAGCTTTGAACAAGTTCAATCAACTCTGTTCGATCCCCAAATAATTACCCCTGAATTTTTAGCAAGCTTGAGCATCGACCAAATCAATGATGGTATCATCGCTGCCTCTATTAGTACTGGTAATGCGGGCAGAATTAATATTAAAACCACGAATCTAGCCATGAAACAAGGAGGTTTAATTGCTACTGCCACGGCAGGAAACGGAGCAGCAGGATCTATTGTGCTTAATACCTCAGAATCGCTGGTAGTAGATGGTTCTTTTATTTCCAACAATACTTTATTTAGTGGTAGAGGCGGCAATATCGCAGTTGATACTAGTCGATTAGAAATTTTGCAGGGAGGACGAATTACGGCTTCTACACTTGGTCGAGGCAATGGTGGTAACGTCGCGATTAATGCCCGTGAATCAGTAACCGTCACAGGAAATGTAGGCGATGCAGTTAGTAATATTTCCGTAGGAGCGCGATTACTCCCCACAACTACCGGCAACGGTGGCGATTTAACAATTAATACCTCACAGTTAAAGATTGACGATCGCGCAGCTCTTTCCATCGGCTCTACAGGTAGTGGTGATGCAGGCAGTCTGGAGGTAAATGCAGACTCGATTATAATTGACCGCCAAGGCACAATCTCCGCAGATACTCAATCTGGTGAGGGTGGCAATATCAGCTTAAATGCTGGCAATATTTTTTGGCGAGGAGGGAGTTTTACCACTGCCACATCAAGAGGAACTGGCAACGGTGGTAATATTACTATCCAGGCGAATAATCTGCTCGCTTTAGAGGGTAGTCGTGTCACTGCTAATGCCTTTAGAGGACAAGGAGGAAATATTCAAATTGACACCCAAGGATTGTTTCTCTGTGATTCTTGCCAGGTAACTGCTAGTTCAGAATTAGGTTTAGACGGGGTGGTAGACATCGAAACTCTAGAACCGACTACCCTAAATTCTTTAGATGTACCCCAGCAACTAACTCAACCCCAACAACAAGTTGCGGTAGCTTGTCCCTCACAACTAAACAACAATATTAGTCAGCTAACGATCACTGGTCGTGGTGGCTTGCCCAATCGACCCCAAGAGCCATTAAATGCGCGATCGCTGATTGAGTTTACTCCTACTGCTACTATAAAAACACCAATCAAACAAACCTCTTTACCTGTTCCTGCCCGTGGCTGGTATCGTCATCCTAATGGTCAGGTGGTGCTGACAGCCAATGCTGGAGCTGGCTTACCTAATAATTCACCGATCCAGAGTACAAATTGTCATCATTAAACATTAAATTAACTTTAGTAAATCAAAATGAATATCTTCAATCAAATCGTCAGTGCGATCGATAATCCCCAACAAGAAGCGAGCAATAATCAGCTAAGTTCAATCCTAGACACGGTACAGCAGTTAAGTGGTAATTATCAAGCTAAACCCAGCGCGGTAGAATCGGCAATGTCAATTGTGGGCAGCTATACTAAGTCGGCGCTACAACAGCAGCGTAATCAGGGTGGTACAGCCCAGGTCAATCAGATGTTAAATCAGTTTGGAGGGACTCAGGCTAGCCCTCAGGTGTTATCAGCTTTATTTGGTAGTTCCCAGCTACAAAGTATGATTACGCAAATTAGCCAACGCACTGGCTTGAATTCTCAGACAATTCAGTCAATGCTGCCTATTCTCGTGCCTTTAGTGCTGAATCTATTAAAGACAGGCAATCAAAAAGGTAACCTCCAGGGAGGTAATCCTGTGTTAAACAGCTTTCTTGATACTGATGGCGATGGCGATGTTGATGTCAGTGACATGATGAGTATGGCTTCTCGTTATCTTGGTAGATAAACCCCACCTGATACTATTTTCGATAATATGTCTAGTAGTCTGTCAAATATTAATTGATGGGTTGAGGTTAGGTAGTAGGTAGTAGGTAGTAGGTAGTAGGTAGTGGGTAGTGGGTAGTGGGTAAAAAACTCATTACTCATTACTTATTACTCAAAGCTTGCTCACCAATCATTAATTAATTGACAAAGCACTAGTCTAAACCAGAGTTTCTATCAATTAAGGATAAATGAATGATCGCTTTTGATTTTAACTACTAGATCAGCAGTCTTAGTTAAAGGCAGAATAAATAATTCTGGATGTAGTGCTTTCCAGAAATATTCCACAAAGAAATTTATCTCATCATCACTCATCCCATCCCCATCTTCAGCAATCATCTTATGTTCGGCTTCTTTGCGCCACTGTTTACTAAGACGATAATCTTCAGGATATAGAACGATCAGGCTATCTAGTTTTGACCATAAAGGTAAATAAGCCTGGAGACGCTGATTATTATCTCTGGCAAACTGTCGATCTTGCTCTGTAACTATAGGTGGAGGACAGTTATTAAAAGTATTTGTGTCTATAGGCTGCACCCCAACGAACCACCCCTCAAATAAGAGAATATCAGGTTTCCCGATAATTTCTGGAGTAGTGCGATCGCCTGCGCCGTTAAAAGCAGATTTATCAAAACGAGGTAGCTCAATCTGAGCCGTATTATTTTCTTGTAGGCACTGTTCAATTACCTTAATACCTAAAGCGAGATCATGAGTACCAGGAGGTCCTCGCCAGACTAAACGTGGATCTTGCTGCTGTAGTGTTTGTCTTTCAGCGTAGGTAAGATAGAGATCATCAATAGAGAGGGTAGCAACAGAGAAGCCAAGATAATCAAGTATGTGTCGTAGAATTACACAAAGGGTTGATTTGCCTGTTCCTTGACTACCTAAAATTCCTTGAATAAAAGTCCGATTTAACTGACATCTTGCTGTAGCTAAATTCAACGCCACGGGTAGCCATAGTTTTTCTAAGGTGGCGAGAATAGTATCTTGCTCTTGAAATCCAAGACTCTGGCAGATTACTTCAACTTCGGTCACAAGCTCTGCATAAAACTTAGACTTCTTACCCTGAACAACTAAACTTTCCAGTCTGCGGCTATATACATTCTCACTGCTCACTGCTAAGATCCCAATTTAAAGGCTTCTAAAAAGATATCGTAGAGTAAGCCAATTTTAAACAAATTTAGCACATCGAGATAAAGTGGTCGCCTGGTAATTGGAGTTCCCTTTTCTGGACGACGACGACGATACACCAACATACTAATTAGCTCAGTTGGCAGAAATAAAAGTATAGCAGCTGCAATATCCCAGACAGCGTTTTGCCCAGCGGTAGTTACAATTGCCGAACCCATAAAAAATCCGAGCAAAAGACTGATGATACTTAAAGAAACCCGTCGCCAAGGATTACTAAACAATAACTCTAGGCGATCGCCTGTAATTTCTACTAAAGTATTAAGACGGGTACGTTGCATTTTTGTTTAATTAACTAATTATCGATCCGGCTATAGATCCACAAAGAACTTACCAATCCAACACAGTGAGCCAAAATAATGCTGAAACAGGCTTGAATAATAAACACATCTAAAGAATTAACAAATTCAGTATTGCTTTGATTATTGAAAACTTTGGCGGGATCGAAAGCTAAAGTTTTGGAGAGTACTATGCCTGTAATTGTTTCTCCACCTATAATGGTAATAATTGTGCCAACAATACTAGTGATAATCGCAATTTGAATCATTTTGATAGTAGTAGACTTCTTTGGCGGAAGAGTGTTGGGTTGAGAAAACTTACTCGCCATTTTGCCATATCTAAAAGTAATACATATTCCCACAACCAAACAAATTAATCCGCAGACAGCACAGAACAAGCTAAATCCGATCCCAGCATTACTTCTTTCTGCTTGATTGACGATCGCCAAAGCTAAAGTAACAGTGGAGACAACTCCCAAGACCAACTGCACCCAAAAGCCAGCCAATCCAGCCCATTTGAGAGCTGTAGCTACTTGGCGCATTCGCGCTGACTTCGATTGAGGAGGAGTAGAGCTGCTACTACCAGAAAAAGGCGTGATTTCTGATTCCTTGGGCATAGTTAAAATTCTCCTAAGTAAACAATAGCAATAAATTTAATCAATTTAATCAAGATAGATTTATGATGACAATTCTAATCAACAGTTCAACTAACTAGTAACAAACAACCAAGAACAATTGATCTATTCCTAGATCAATTTTAACCAAGTTACAGAATTATTTGAGATTGCATATCAAATAATAATAGACTAGATAAACAAGAGAGTTGGCGAGGTGGTTGCAGATTTGTCCTAGAGGCAGATTTGAGGAAAGTCCGGACTCCCGAAAGACCATACTTGCTGGATAATTCCCAGTGCGAGCGATCGCGAGGATAGTGCCACAGAAAAATACCGCCTTTTCAATGAGCAATAAACAGCAACAACTGATAATTGATTAGGTAAGGGTGCAAAGGTGCGGTAAGAGCGCACCAGCAGTATCGAGAGGTGCTGGCTCGGTAAACCCCAGTAGGGAGCAAGGTCGAAGGGATTAGGGTTGGTCTTTTTCCCATCCCGACCAAGGAGAACCGCATGAGGTGTTTGGTAACAAGCATCCTAGATAGATAACTACCCTCGGATTATAAATCACGATAATCTGAGAACAGAATCCGGCTTACGTTTCAACTCTCTTGCTCTCTTTTATTTTCCTTGCTTCATGTTTGAAGATCCCAGAAGACAAAAACAACTACAGACCCTAATTCAGAAGCTAGGATTGTCCGCTACTGCACCAATTGACTGGACTTTGCTCGATTTAGCTCTGACTCATCCCAGTGTGTCTCGTACCCATAACTACGATCAGCTTGAGTTTGTGGGGGATTCGGTCGTGCGTTTAATTGCTGCCGAATTGTTGTTAGAGGTCTATCCTCAAGAACCAGTGGGGGAGTTTGCTGCGGTTCGTTCTATTTTAGTCAGCGATCGCGTTTTAGCTCAGTTAGCCGAAAGTTATGGTATGGAACCTTATCTTTTGATTGGGACTAATGCCACAGGTAATCCTACAGGTAGACAATCTTGGTTAGCAGATGCTTTTGAAGCTGTATTAGGCGCGCTGTATCTAAGTACTCACAATATGGATCTGATTCGTCCTTGGTTAGACAGAGCTTTGCAAAAAAAGGCAGTGGAGGTAATGAATGACCCTGCTCGCTTTAATTATAAAGATGCTCTGCAAGAATGGACTCAGGGAAAATATAAGACTTTACCAGAATATAAGGTAACAGAAAACAAGCAGCTAGATTCAGCTTTAAGGCTAGCTAGCAATAGAGCTTCTTGGCACGACCAGCGTTTTGTAGCAGAAGTTTGGTTTCAAGGTAAGTTGTTGGGTAAGGGTTATGGCAGATCGAAAAAAGCTTCAGAACAAGCTGCTGCCAAGGAAGCTTTTTTAGCAATCAAAGGTCGGGATAATTAAAACGCTGCGTATTTAGCTTTAGGCTAATAAAGAAATTAAACGTTATCTTTGCCCCATTTTTCCACAAAAAAAGCGTCGCCTCTTGCTAGAAGATAGACAACGCGTGAATATATACCAACATTTTTTGCTCAGGCTAAAACAAAGCTTATTTGCGGCTAGAGATTACAGGTGCAGGAGTTGAGCTAGTCGTGGTGATGGCACTAGAACGTTTTCTTCTTCTGGCTGCTCTGGCTTTAGCAGGCTGCTTTTCAGGAATTTGCATCATAAATACTACTAAAGGACGGCTTTTTAATTCTCGCTTCAATAAGCGCTGCAAACCTCCTTCGATTTCCAAGCGTACTCCTGTCCAGTCAACTTCAGTTTCACCATCTTTGGTTTCACTCAAATCATCCCAGCGATCGCTTAAAATTCTTTCGACAGTTCTATTTACCAACTGTTGCAGTAGAGATTGTTCGATCGAAGTTACGACTCCTCGCAGATGTAAAGCAGGAGCAGCAACCAGTTGTCCTGACCAGTCGATTGCCGCCGCCACGGTAATTACCCCATCTTCGGCAAGCTGCTGTCTTTCTTTCATGACGTTATCTTGAACGATACCTGCGCGGTCTACTAGTTCAATCCCAGAAGGAACTTCACCATTAACGCCAATGCTATCTTCGGTTAATTCGATGACGTTGCCGTTTTTGATAATGACAATGTTTTCTTTAGGAATGCCCATTGCTTGAGCCATGCCTGAATGCTCTACCAACATTCTGTGTTCACCGTGAACGGGGATAAAGAACTTAGGTCTGGTTAAATTGAGCATGAGCTTATGGTCTTCTCGCGCACCATGACCAGAAACGTGAATTCCTTCTTTACGTCCATAGACTACTTTTGCTCCCTGCATCATCAAGCGGTCAATCGTGTTAACTACGCCGATGGTGTTGCCAGGAATGGGATTGGCGGAAAAGATGATCGTGTCTCCTTCTCTCACTCTAACTTGTCGATGTTCCCCTTTAGAAATACGGGTCATCGCTGCTAATTCTTCTCCCTGCGAACCAGTACAGAGAATTAAAACTTTCTCATCTGGTAACCGATTGACTGAACGTAAGGGTTCAAAAATATCGTCACGACACTGAATATATCCAAGTTTTCGCGCATGGTCAATTACATTGAGCATCGAACGTCCGACAACTGCAACCTTGCGACCATGTTTACGAGCTAGGTCTAAGACCATGTTGACCCGATGCACCGAAGAGGAGAAGGTTGTTACCATGACCCGTCCCTCGGCTGCACTAAAGATGCGATCTAGGTTGGGATATACTGAACGCTCGGAAGGAGTATGTCCTGGGACTTCTGCGTTGGTAGAATCGCTCAGTAAACACAGTACGCCATTTGCTCCATGTTCGGCTAGCTTTTGGATGTCGAAGTGTTCGCCATCTACAGGAGTATGATCAAACTTAAAATCTCCTGAATGGATGATTGTGCCAATCGGTGTATGAATGGCAACAGTAAAGCTATCGGCAATAGAGTGGGTGTTGCGGATATATTCAGCACGGAAATACTGACCAATCTGCACGATATCTCTGGGCAGAACGCTTTTTAACGTAGTGCGATCGCTAACTCCTGCCTCTTCTAATTTATCGCTCAACAGAGACATTGCTAGTCGAGGACCATAAATTACGGGGATATCAAACTGCTTGAGGTGATAAGCAATACCGCCAATATGATCTTCATGACCATGAGTGACAATCATGCCCTTGATCCGCTGAGAGTTTTCTCTCAGGTAGGTCATATCGGGCAAGACAATATTAATGCCGTGCATTTGATCTGAAGGGAAACCTAATCCTGCATCTAGCAGAATTATTTCATCTTCATATTCAAAAACACAGGTGTTTTTGCCTATTTCATGTAGTCCACCCAAGGGGATAATTTTGACAGTTGATTTTTTGCTTTTTTTGACTACTTTGCTCATGTGGTTTATTTTTATGTGGTTATTCGCCTTTTATTTACTCAATAAAAACTGTAAATTCGCCTTAGAATTTCTATTGAAGAGAGTTTTCTAAGAACTGAACTATTACTTTACTTGGAACAATTAGTTACTTTAATTCACTAGTTGTTAACTTATGAAAAGCCACCAACAAAGGCAAGCTTTGATATTTTTTGATAAAGACCTACTGTTGATTAGGGAATCCAAATTTTAGCTACTGATTACCAAAATAGTTAATGCTTTGGTATTGCTAGTGTTATCTAAATTAAGTTTAGCTTTTGTAAAATTAACTTTAATTTTTCTAATAGATCTAATTGTAGCTCACATAATGGTGTTCGCAACTTACCTGTTTGCCACCCCTGTAATCTCAAAGCAGTTTTGACAGGAATAGGGTTGGTGGTCATAAACAACGCTTGAAACAAGGGAAATAGCTCTAGTTGAATTTTGGTTGCCCGTTGATTATCCCCATCGTTAAAAGCAGCGATCATTGACTGCATCTGTTTTCCTACTAGATGAGAAGCAACGCTAACTACTCCAGAACTACCCACGGTCATCATTGGCAAGGTTAAAGCATCTTCTCCTGAATAGATGGCGAAATCAGTGGGAGTTAAACATCTAATTTTACAAGCTTGCTCTAGATTTCCACTGGCTTCTTTGATCGCTACTATATTGCTTATTTGCGCTAGGTTGGCTACGGTTTCTGCCTCCAAATTACAGCTGGTTCTTCCTGGCACATTGTAAAGCATCATTGGTAAATCTGGGCAAGCTTCGGCAATCGCTTTAAAATGTTCGTATAGTCCTGCTTGAGGAGGCTTATTGTAGTACGGTACAACCTGCAACGAACCATCTAAGTCGAGTTTGGCTGCTTTTACTGTAGCAGCGATCGCTTCTGTTGTCGAATTAGAACCCGTCCCTGCAATAATCTTAGCGCGATCGCCAACTGCCTGCTTGACAACTTTAAATAGCTCATACTCTTCTAACCAGCTTAAGGTTGGAGATTCCCCTGTAGTGCCACAAACTACTAGACCATCACTACCGTTATCTACCAAATGTACCGCCAGTTTCTCGGCAATTTCATAATTAACACTGCCATCATCAGCAAATGGGGTCACCATTGCCGTTATTACCCTGCCAAACGGTTCTTCACGCATTGATCTGACTCATGTATCATTAATTTTTTCAAGCTGTATTTTGCCTAGCTAGCTAGTTGATTAGGCACTAACTGCCGAATTGGAGACTGTTAATAAATTCTTTTGTAGCAATAGCTCGGCAATTTGGATGGCATTTAAGGCTGCTCCTTTACGAATTTGATCGCCACACAGCCACAGTTCTAAACTGCGATCGCAAGAAAGATCCTGCCGAATTCTACCGACTAATACAGGATCTTTCCCTGTAGCATCAATAGGCATTGGAAAATAATTACTCTGCCAGTCTTCTACTAACTTGACTCCTGGTGCTGTGGCAATTAACTCTCTAGCCTGCTGAACATTAAAAGGTTGCTCAAACTCTAGATTAACTGCCTCAGAGTGAGCTCTTAAGACTGGTACTCGCACACAGGTAGCGGTCACAGCAATATCTGGATCGCCAAAAATCTTCCTAGTTTCGTTTACCATTTTCATTTCCTCTTCGCAATATCCCTGCTCGTTTAGAGGGGAATTATGGGGAAATAAATTAAAGGCGATCGGATAGGGTAAAACTTCGGCTTGGGGTTGCTTGCCGTTTAAAATATCCTGAGCTTGAACCATTGCCTCTGTCATCGCTCTAGCTCCCGCCCCTGAGGCAGATTGATAAGTGGCGACAATTATGCGTTTAATTCTCTGTACTCGATATAGAGGATAAATTGCTACCCCCAGCAAGATAGTAGTGCAGTTAGGATTGGCAATAATACCGTGATGCTGGGCAGCAGCTTCTGGATTAATTTCTGGCACAACCAAAGGCACATTGTCATCCATTCTAAAGGCGCTAGAGTTGTCAATCACAACCGCTCCAGCAGCTACTGCTTGATGCACCCACTCTTTAGAAGTAGACCCCCCTGCTGATGCCAAGACAATATCAATATCTTGAAAAGAATTCTCGCTGACTGCTTCAACGGTTATTGACTGTCCCTTAAAAGCAATTTGACTTCCCGCCGAACGAGAAGATGCCAGTAATCTGAGATTTTTCAGGGGAAACTGCCGTTCGGCAAGTAACTGCAATAGCTCCTTGCCCACCGCTCCTGTCGCTCCCAAAATAGCTACATTAACTTTTTTCAACAATTATCTTAACCTCCAAACTTACTCCATCTAATAATTTTTGCTCGCTTTTGACCTTTAAACATTATCTGCCCATACTAGATTTTTATCCCTGTATCGCTGGTATCAAACCGAAAGTATGAACAAGCCAAATCTCTTTGAGTGTTATTCAATTTTAGATAATTAATCTATTTCTCAAGTAAAACAGTTTCTTTTAATTCTTGCTAGATAATATCATAAGGTCTTGAATGATCTCGATTGAGGTTTGATAGTCTGTAATACTACTAGCAAATTTATACTGCCAGATAAAATGATTTTGGCTTTAATTTTAGCAGTCCAAAATTTAATTGCTTAATTAAACTACATCTAAAAAAGCAACCTTTTGATTTACCAGTCAAGATTAAATTTAAGATTAAATATATAGCTTGCCAATAGATATATTATTATGACTATTGGTTCATGGAGAAAAACTGTGACAAATTACTCTAGTTATTTACATTTTGATACGCAAACTATTGTTACAACAGTAATTAACTAAGTACATTGGCAGTTTTAACTTTAGCTTAAGTTTATCCCCACCTAGATCCACCCTAAAATTAACCTAGTAGTTTTGAGATATTAGCATCGATGAAAGTAACCCAGGAGAGACTTCCTGAAAGTCAAGTTGGTTTAAATATAGAAATTGCTCCAGAAGCGTCTCGAAATGCCTACGAAAAAATGGTGCAAAACCTTTCCCGTTCCAGCAATATTCCTGGGTTTCGTAAAGGAAAAGTACCTCGACGCATTCTTTTACAAAGAATCGGTAACGATCGCATTAAGGCCGCAGCCCTCGAAGAATTAATTCAAAAATCTTTACAGGATGCCATTGAGCAAGAATCGATTAAGGCTCTTGGTCAACCCAATTTACGCTCCAATTTTGATGAACTGTTAGGACAATATAATCCAGGGGATGCGATTAGCTTTTCCGTGGCGGTAGATGTTCCTCCCAGCATAGAGTTAGCTGATTATAATCATCTCAGCGTTAAAGCAGAAGAGATAGTCTATCAGCCAGAAAAAGTCGATGACTTTATCAATCAGCGTCGAGAAGAAAAAGCCGATCTAGTTCCCGTAGAAGAACGCGCTGCTCAAATGGGAGACGTGGCATTTGTTGATTTTAAAGGGATTCTCCCAGAAGAAGAGAACAAGGAAATTGAAGGGGGTAGCGCCACTAATTTTCAGGTAGAAATAGCCGAAGGCAAGCTAATTCCTGGCATGGTAGAAGGCATTGTGGGGATGAGGCCTGAAGAAACCAAGGATGTGTCTGTTACCTTCCCTGAAGATTATCCCCAGGAAGATTTAGCAGGTAAACCAGCCATCTTTAGTATTACCCTCAATGAGTTGAAAACTAAAGAATTACCTGAACTAGACGATGATTTTGCTCAAGATGTCAGCGAGGATGAATTTGACACCTTCACAGCTTATAAAGATTCGATAGTCAAACAGTTTCAAGAACAAGCCCAAAATCAAACCAACAGTAACATCAATGAGGCGATCGCCACTGCTCTGATGGAGCAAAACCAAATCGATCTGCCAGAATCATTGGTACAGGAAGAAGTTACTAGCGTCTTGAGTAAAACCCTGATGCAGATGCAGCAAATGGGTTTGGATGTCAGACAGTTGTTCAACTCTGATAATATCCCTATGTTGCGAGATAATGCTCGCCCTGAAGCGGTATCAAATTTACAAAAGTCATTGATTCTCCAGGAAATAGCTAAAAAAGAAGCACTAGAACCCAACCAGGCTGAGATTGAGGCCAAAATCTCGGAAATTAGATCGCAGCTAGCGGGACAAGAAGTAGACGAGGAGCGTCTACTAGCAATGGTTACTAGTGACTTACTAACTGAAAACACCTATAAGTTTTTACGTGATAAAGCTCAAATAGAGCTTGTCCCAGAAGGTTCTCTTCAAGAAGCGGCAGAAGAAACCATAGATTCTGAGGCAGAAGTGGAAACTGTTGAAGTAGAAGTAGTTGCCGATTCTGAATAACCCTTGATAAGTCAAATTGCTAAGGTCGAACTAAAAAGCAGAACTATAATTGAGTTGAAGTTGTCCTGATTTTCTTCATTAGCATTCTTGTTCAATCTCTGCTATTGATGGTTCTTAAGTTGAGTCATAATAAATAAAGAGCTGCTAAACAATTAACTGTAATTGTTTAATGCCCATTACATATCAAAATAGTGACAAATTTTTGGCAAAAACTTATGCTAGAATCGCATTCCCCTTATAGCTTTCGCGTTAGCAAAAACCTACCTCAAGTAAGCTCAATACTTACTGAAGGTAATGTTGTACCCATGGTGGTAGAACAGTCAGGCATTGGAGAACGCGCTTTTGATATCTACTCTCGTCTATTGCGAGAGCGCATTATCTTTTTGGGAACACCTATTGACGATAAGGTTGCTGATTCTGTAGTTGCTCAGTTACTATACCTCGAAGCGGAAGATCCTGAAAAAGATATTCAAATTTACATCAATTCTCCTGGTGGTTCAGTCTATTCAGGTCTGGCAATGTATGACACCATGCAGCAAATTCAACCAGATGTGGTAACAATTTGTTATGGTATTGCTGCCAGTATGGGTGCTTTCTTGTTATCTGGTGGTACTAAAGGAAAGCGGATGGCCTTACCTAGCTCACGAATTATGATTCATCAGCCTTTAGGAGGCGCACAGGGACAGGCTACCGATATTGAAATTCAAGCTAAAGAAATTCTTTATATTAAGCAAAGACTTAATGAACTGATTGCAGGACATACTGGTCAACCTTTTGATAAGATAGCTGCCGATACAGAAAGAGATTTCTATATGTCTTCAGAAGATGCTGTGGAATATGGCTTAATCGATAAAGTTATTACTAAATCGCCAGCGACCCTTACGCCCACTACCTAAACTTTATTAGTCAGAGGTCTATATGTCTAAATACGACTCCCATCTAAAATGTTCGTTTTGCGGAAAATCTCAGGAACAGGTCAGAAAATTAATTGCTGGCCCTGGGGTATATATTTGTGACGAATGTGTAGAACTGTGTAACGAAATTCTAGATGAGGAGTTAATCGAAGACGGGGCAATAGTCTCTTCTCCTGCTGTGCCTGGTAATGCTGAAGCCAAACCACCAAAGAAACGTAAATCTAGAGTGGGTGGTATTGCTTTTGGCGATATTCCTAAGCCCATCGAAATTAAAAAGTGTCTGGATGAACATGTCATTGGTCAAGAAGAAGCAAAAAAAGTTCTTTCAGTAGGGGTCTACAATCACTATAAACGCCTGAGCATAGCCAATAAAGCTAAAGACGCGGAAGATTCTGTTGAGCTACAGAAATCCAACGTGCTGCTAATTGGGCCGACAGGCTGTGGTAAGACGCTGCTTGCACAAACTCTGGCTAAAGTCTTACAAGTTCCCTTTGCGGTCGCTGATGCCACTACTCTGACTGAAGCAGGATATGTGGGAGAAGATGTTGAAAATATCTTACTAAGACTGTTGCAGGTAGCCGATTTAGATGTAGAAGAAGCCCAACGAGGAATTATCTATATTGACGAGATTGATAAGATTGCTCGTAAAAGCGAAAATGCCTCAATTACTCGCGATGTCTCAGGAGAAGGGGTGCAGCAAGCACTCTTGAAAATGCTGGAAGGAACAGTGGCGAATGTCCCGCCCCAAGGTGGTCGCAAGCATCCCTACCAAGACTGTATCCAGATAGATACTAAAAACATCCTATTTATCTGTGGAGGTGCGTTTGTTGGTCTAGATAAAGTAGTTGAGCGTCGTCTGGGGAAAAAATCAATTGGGTTTATCCAGAAAGGAGAACGGTCTGGACTAAAAGAAAAACGTACTGCTGATATTTTGCAGAAATTAGAGTTAGACGATCTAGTGAAGTTTGGAATGATTCCTGAATTTGTCGGACGAATTCCTGTTACCGCAGCCTTAGAGCCTCTGGATGAAGAAACTTTAGTACAAATCTTAACTCAACCCCGTAATGCCATTGTCAAGCAATACCAAAAGCTTTTGAGAATGGATAATATTGAGCTAGAATTCACCGAAGGTGCGATTAAAGCCTTAGCTAAAGAAGCTTTTCGCCGTAAGACTGGTGCAAGAGCTTTAAGAGGCATTGTTGAAGAATTGATGCTGGAAGTGATGTATGAGATTCCTTCCCGCGAAGATGTTTATCAATGTACGATTACTGAAGAAATGGTAGAAAAGCGTTCTACTGCGGAATTAATTGTTCATCCTGCTTCCTATCGCAAGCCAGAATCAGCTTAGTCAAAAGCTCACTGTGATGTAAGTTAAGTTTAGAGGTTGATGGTGCTTTGGTTAATAATCAAAACCTTAGTTCATATTCAATCAGCCCTCTAGTGCCATCTTCTTGAAAATTACTCGAACCCCGCAAGACAAAGTTGTCGTTAAAACGATAGCGAAAACCAAATTGAGCAGGGGTGTCATTATTTAAAATTTTCAGCACCGAGAAAGATAAATTCTTAATTAA
This sequence comes from Pleurocapsa sp. CCALA 161, assembly GCF_003003995.1. Taxonomy (GTDB): domain Bacteria; phylum Cyanobacteriota; class Cyanobacteriia; order Cyanobacteriales; family Xenococcaceae; genus Waterburya. Next base: position 14,188 of record NZ_PVWF01000079.1, read on the forward strand.
GTCAAAGGCGATTTCTCCTGCTAGCCCATCTCCTTGATTATCTCGATTTTCGTCAATAATCGGCGTAGGAAACAGTCGTAGTTCACCAATGGGAAAAATGTTGTTAAATTCTCCATTTAAACTACCAAAGAGTGCTGAACCAGCTAAAGTAGCCAATCCAGAAGTACCGTTGCTGTTGGTCAAAGCTTCGACAAAACCTCCTCCTAACAAGACCGCAATTTCTGCTGGACTACGAGGAGGACTACTGGTCAGCTCTATTTTATTGGTGATTTGACTGGCAAGTCCTTTTACTTTGGCGGAGACTCGAATAGTTTCTAAGGTTGTTAGCCCAGAATCGGGAATTTCTGTCGGCGATAACTCACTAGGAACGCTGCGGTTACTGGCTTCGATCGCTGAACCAACTAATAAAACATCTAAGAAAGGATCGAGAACGTTGTTGCTGGAAAAACGAGCCGTGTTTTGATAGTCTCGCGATAAATTTAACTGAGTGGTAAAGAGATTAACCTGACCTCGTTTTAACCTAATCGTACCGTTGGGACTGGGCTGAAGAAAAGTACCATTGATGTCTAGGTTTCCCGTCGCTGTAAAGGTAAAGATCGGCTGCTGGCTAATTTGAATATCTTTTCCTAAACGTAATTTAAGATTTTTATATTGAGTCACCGCAGCAATTCCTTGTTCAGCAGCATTACGTTGAGCAATGGCATTGACGCGATCGCTAAGATTAGTAGGTTTGGCTTGATCGTTATTACTTTCACTGTCATCGTTCAGCACAATTGTGCCGTCAAATAGAGTCAAATCGCCAGCAATACTGGGTTCAGTTGCCTTGCCTAGGATCTGAAGGTTGCCTCTTACTCCTCCGTTATATAGTTTGGGAATAGTAACTTTTTGAATGTCATTGAAGTTGATGCTCAAAGGATTAAGCGGGGCTGTATCACCAAAGGGAATAGTACCAGCTGCGGTAATTTTACCTCCGCCAAAATCCCCTTCAAAGTTATTGACGCGCACATTATCTAGATCAAAAAATACCTGGCTGTTGATCTTGGTAAGCAAATTCTTGGGTAAACTCTTGGCAGCAATGGTCGCATTTTTAATGTTGGCTGTGCCTTGAGCTGATAGCTTACGTGGGAGATTTTGCTCTTGGTCAAGAATTCCCGTAATATCTAGGGCAATCTGACCCGCACCATCAATCCACTTTAATTCTCCCCGCGAAAAAATATCTAACAAAGCCAAGCCTTTGTCTTTCACGTTCAGCTGTAGTTCCAGGCGATCGCTTTTGGGTTCAGCTTTAGCAAAGGGCAGTTGATAGGGAACACTACCTCGAAGAGTCAAAGGATCGGCATTTTCGGCAATTATACTGCTGGCAGAAAATTCTAAACGAGACTGCTTATAGTTAAAGCTACCTTTGGTTGATTGGATGGAGGTTTCATTTAACGAGGCATCATCAATACTAATTTCTCCCCTTGCTTGAGGATTATCTTTGCTCCCTGCAATACTGGCAGTAGCATTAATTAGACCATCTACAGCTGGTTCTGGAGGTAAAGAAAATAACTGTTCAATTAATTTCATTGGTACATCTACTAATCTAAACTGCCCTGATTGAGTAGCTCCGCCAAAAGTACCTGTAAATAGTAGGGTTGGCAAAATATTATTGTTGTGAATCTTTTGAACCGAATTAGCTTTGCTCAGATCTCGAAGTTGAACCGAAATAGGTAGTAAAGTCAAAATACCTTCGCGAAGATTTCCTTTGGCGATAATCTTCTCGCCAGTTAAATTACCCCAATGCCATTCTTGACCGATAAAATCAAATTCTGAAGTGATGCCTTTTTTTAAAGACCCAAACATGTCAATTTTGCCATCAAAAGTTCCCCGCAGATTTTTCAGATCTGGAACTAAAGCTGTTTGTCTTTCTTCCTGTACCGAAGCCAGCCAAGCTTGAATGGCGGCCAATAGCTGAAGTTGGTCAATCACAGGAGCATCCTTTAAACCAAGATCGAATAATGGCTTACCAGAGGAACTTGCTGGCTGATATAGATCGGCGGCTTTACCATAAGCGCGATCGCTAAAAATACGGGCAAAATCAGTCAGTTCAAAAATTTGCATAGCAACTAAAATATCCTGAATCTGTCCCCCATTGACGCTGATTTCGCCATCTAGCTCTAGATCGTCTGGTTTTTGGTTTAAATTACCTTTGAGCTTGTAAATACTGTCTCTTTGCTGAAATTCGACATCTTGAATGGCAAAATAACCATCAGCGTATTGAAAATTACCTGCTAGGCGATCGCCCCTAATGCTTGCCAAGGCTGGTTTTTCGATCACAAGATTATTCCCCGTCGTGGCTAAAGTCTCAAGATTAAAGCTAAAATCTCCAGACATACTGCCTTTGACTGGTTGCAGAGCAATATTTTTAGGGATTTTCAGCTCGCCACTTTTGAGCGCAATAGTTTTGAGCAGTTCGATGGGAACATTGGCGGTAGTCAGGTTGAGAATTTTTTGTCTCCCTGTTCCCATTACTCGAAAATCGTCTTGAACGAGCGCCAACATTAAAGGAGAAAAATTAGGATCTAAAACCAGCTTAATTTGATCTAGAGAGCGAGATTGATTATCCACATTTGACGTAGCGGATAATAGAGGTCTAGTTAAAACTTCTTGGAGATTGAGTTTCACCCCTGTTGCGGGTGATACCTGGACATTCCCCCTCAACAAAGGCGCAAAATTTAGCTCCTCAACACGAAGATTATTAAGACTTAAATTACCGTTAATGTTCATGGCAGAAGGCACACCCCTAATCTTGCCAGAGAAGTCTCCTCGTCCTGCATAATCCAAGTTCTTCGCCCAATTAGGTAATGGTAGACGCAGTTTTTTCAGATTGAGGCTGCGGGCTTCTCGAACGTCAAATTCAAAATAATCTACCGCAGCCAGCTGATCGGGAATATCGCTAAAAAAAGATTTGTCCAGCACTACATAGCCCTGGGCATTCAAACTATTACCTTTAGCTTGCAGCACATTTAGGCGTTTGCCATCCCAGGCGAGGGTGGCGGATAAAGGGTTTTCCAGAAGGTCAATTCCTTGACTAAAACTGAGATTACCCTTAGCCGTTACCGCAGTGGGACTAAGATTGTCTACCTTACCCGCAACTGCTAACTGTCCCCCCAGTTTGCCCTTAAGCTCAAGTTCATCAGAATTGGGATCGGCAAATAAACTCAAATCTACCTGCTGAGGAGTCAACTGAGCGTTAAATCTACCATTGGCGATCGCCAGGTTTTGCGCCTGAAATATTCCTTCTGGCAGAGTTAAACTACCGTTGCCTGTGGCTTTAATCCCCTCTGGGGTAATATTGTCGATCGTTCCAGCTAGTTTGAGACTGCCGTTAATTAATCCAGCAAACTGATCGGGAGTACTGGAGCTTAATTGTTTGAGCTTAAGATTAGTACCTTGGGCGATCGCTGTCCAGTCTTGATCGACAATTTTTAAATCATCTACCTTGACTTGTCCCTGGGCTAAAGTCAAATCTCCAAAACCGTTAATCAATGTTTGAGGCTGCGCCTGATCGGGAATATTGCCCGTGAGATAAAATTTTCCGCTGAGATTATCATTAAATTCGTCAGGTAAGTCGGGAAATAAACGCTGGAGTTTTAAGTTCTTAGTTGTGGTATCCGCCGTCCAGTTACCCTGATTAATCACAATTTTAGGTATGGCAACTTTTCCGCCAACGGTATTGAGGTTTGCTTGACCCTTCGCCTTGACCTGATTTAAATTACCAAAATCTTTCGTTCCTGAAACGTCGAAGACACCAGTGACTAAACCTTGGGCAATAGTTGGCGCACTACCTTTGCCAATCGGTAAACTGCCAAACTCTACACCAGAAGCCGTTAGCTTTGATGACCAAACACCCTTGCCATAGTCGAGATTATCTACCTCAACTATACCGTTGCCCAGGTCAAAATTAGCTTTGCCGTTACGAAAACGTAGAGTCGAGAGATCTGTTGCTTGGGCTGATATATTCGTTTGACCAGAAATTTGACCAATATCTACGGGCAGCTGATTTTGATAACCACTGGCGATCGCTTTAGCCGAAACTCCCGCTGCCTGGACGTTAAAGGCTAGGTTTTGCAACCCGTCTAGCTGAAACTTACCATTGCCGACAATTGTTCCCCCACCTTTAGGCGAGGAGGTAAACTGTCTAACATTTAAAGTTGTACCGATTAATTCTAAATCAGCATTAATTTCTTGGAAATCTACCTGATCTATACTACTAGGGCTAGTAGTAGCCAGCTCGAACTGGACGACGGGGGCTTCTAAGCTACCTCTAACCGCGACATTTCCGCCTATTTTGCCTTTAATAGGGACAGGAGCATCAAGTTCTAAAGCCTCAATGACTTTTTGCGCTGCCACTGGCTTAACCTGCGTATTGATCTGGTAATTTCCTGCCTCTGCTAAATTTAACGAGCCAGAAGCAAGTCCTGAAACCTCACCAAAATTGGTCGCCAGACGATTGAAATTAATCTTTGAACCCTCAAAACGAAGTTTGCCCTGACTACCGCTAAAAGGCTTAACTAAACCAGGGATTTGTAGGCTCACATTATCTAGATCTAATGCTCCTTGTAATTGAGGAATCGGCTCATCTTCTGTGAGAGTTACACCCAGCTTGCCATCAAGGTTCCCCCGCTCTAACTCGATCGGTAACGCCAGCAAATTACTTACTTCAGATGCTTTCAACTGCCGTGCAATCAGATCTAAGTCAATAATTCCCGTCTTGCTATAACCTTTGCCATTAACAGTAAATTTGCCCCCTTGAATCAGTTCGGCTGCGGCATCAAACTTAATCGCATCATCCTGGGGACGAATAGTAATCTCGTCTATATTGGCAATTACCGCAGGATTTAAACTATTAGTCTGAGAATTATAGGCGACTAGAGAAAGCTGTCCTTCATCTAGTTGAATTGACTTAACCTCTACCTTGATTTTTCCTTTAGATTCTTTGTCTGAGCCAAAATCCGTAGGAGTCCACAGTTTAGATTCAGCTTGCTCTATATAGACATCAGGCTTTACTAAAGTCAGATCTAACTTCAATTCCTTTTGACGGAGAAAATGCAAAGGTGCAAAATTAACCTTTACTCCCTTGGTTTTGACAAAATCAGGATTTTCTGAGGTAGAAGGTAAAGCACTCTCGCCAAAACTAGCTCCCGTGAAAGAGATGGATCTTAATTCCCCCAACTCTAGAGGGCGATGGAGATAATTACCTGCTTCGGTTTCAATTAGCGGAATTAACTTACGTTGAATCAGATACCAACCATAGATTAAGCCCAATCCAGTACCACTCACAAGCAACAGAGAAACTGCCATGACTATCTCGCGCCATTTCCGATGAGACTTTACTGGGCGATCGCCAGAATTAGCTGTTTTATCTGAATGATACTCAGAATCTTGGTTCATCTGATTGTTATGTTTTATAGCTGAAACTGCCAGTAAAGACAAAATTTTTCAGCTGTATGCTGTAGTATCTTGGTTGAATCTATAGATTATAGAAGAAAAAATTTGCTAAATAGTTTCCTCTATTTAAGATTTTTTTAACAATGACCAGTATAGCTATGATTTTATTTTAAAGCGCTAAATAATAGTTAGATTGTTTATCTAATTAAATCTAATAAAAATGAAAATTCAGATCAAGGTTAAAGTAAATTCTAAGCAACAAAAAATATTTGAGTTAAAAGATGGTAGCTGTGAGCTTCTGAGCTTCTTAGCTTTTTAAAGTTGAAGTTTATGCTTTAGTAATAGCTTGTACTTGAGCAACTATTGTTTGATGAATCTGCTGCTGATCTTGAGTTCCATCAATAGCAATCGCTTTACCCTGGTAAGCAGTAAATATCTGCTGATATTGTTCTTTAACTTTAGTTAATTTAGCTTTTGTCTCATATATTTCTTGTAAAGAACGTTCTTGTAATCTGGCTAAAGAAACTTCAATTGGGATGTCTAGATAAATGGTTAGATCTGGATTAGGAAAGCGATCGTTTAGCTTTTGAATAAAATTAAATTGTTCTACAGTATCGCAATTATATGCCAAAGAAGAGAAGTAATATCTAGTACTAATAACATGGTAATTATCTTTAATTAATTTAAAAACTCCATCTACATCATTATATAAATGATCGTGGCGATCGGCAGCGAATAGATAAGCCATTTGCTGATCAAATAAATCTTGTTCTTTACTAAAGATAATTCTTTTTTTTAAAGCTTGGCGAATTAAATTACCAATAATACCATTAGAAGGCTCTGGACTAATTACAGCTTGTTGTTGGTTGGCAATTAAGCTATTTTTTAACAACTCAGCCTGAGTAGTTTTACCTGAACTATCGATTCCTTCAAATACAATAAAAAGCCTTTGATTCATTACTGATTACTGATTACTAATTACTAATTACTGTTCATTGCTCATTGCTCATTGTTAATTACTGATGCCATTCTTTGCGGAGGGAACACCAACTTCGGAGACGATTTAATAATCGTGGATTTCGCTGTAGCTTTTGCTGATAATAATTATTCCAAACGCGCTGCCAGATTTCAGACTGACTCAAATAAGTAGTTGGTAATGATAAAGAAGTTAATCCGCGCATGGGGTTTGATTCTAGTTTAATTTGGTGTTGCATCATTAAGGCGATCGCCGTAATTAATTCTTCTGCGCGATCGCTAATTAAACTACAGCCGACAATTTCGCCATTTTCTCTAACTAACAACTTACACATGCCCGTAGGATAATCTCCTATTGGCGATCGCTCTAAATCAGCAAAATATTCTGTGACTAGATATAAATCATCGCCGTATTGCTGTTGAGCTTGTTGAGTGGTTAAACCAACTCTAGCAAAATTAGGCTGGGTTGAAATTACCCAAGGTAGAGCATGGTAATTCGCCCGATACCAGGGAAAAAATAAGGTGTTTTTCAGGATTACATTAGCTTCATAGCGTGCAAAATTAGGCAGGCTATAACCACCAATGATATCCCCACAGGCGTAAATATTTGGGTTGGTTGTTTGCAATTTGCGATTAACATAAACTCTTTGGCGATCGTATTTAACCCCTACTCCTGCTAAGTTCAAACCTGCAATATTAGGCTGTCGAGCATCAGCAATAATAATTTGCTCGGCACTCAAAGCGCGATCGCCTGCCTGTACCCATTTTTGTCCATCAATAGTTTTAATCTGACTCATCGGCGAATTAAGATAAAGCTTAATCCCTTCTGCTTCCAACTGCGCTTGTAGCAATAAGGCAAATTCAGGATCTTCTAGGGGTAAGATTCTCGACTGTGCCGTAACTAAAGTGATAGTTTTCTCAAACCTAGCTAAAGTTTGTGCTAATTCCAAAGCAGCAGGATCGCTACCCACAATAATAATCTCTTGCCCTAAACTTGCCAGATCTGTCTGCCATAAATCCCGTAAAGTCAGGTAATTATTCACACCGTACTGATCGACAAATTCTGAAGCATAATTAGCACCTGTAGCCAAAAGAAAAGCACGCGATCGCAATTTACGCTGAGCAGTCTGAAAAGCTAGATGAGGCAAACGACAAAACTCTCCCTTCCCTGTAATTACATCAACCCCTAAAGCAGCTAAATTAGCCAACGAATTCTTGGTTTGGATTGTCGAAGTAACTCTGTTTAGACAATCTTTAGCTGCTGTGAGAGAAACTCTGGCTGAAACTTTAGTAACAGGATTATTTGCTAGTCGATCATTCCAGCATCCAACTTCACTGAGGATATTATTCACTAAGGCATCATTAGGCAAAAATAAATCATCACAGCTTGTCACCAAAGCAACACGAGCCTGAAGTTGCACTGCCTTCTGCGCTGCATAAATACCCACCCAACTACTACCAATTACTACCAAGTCATAGTCTACAGCCATGTTGATTTTTCACTATAGAAAATTGGTGGATTGGGGAGTTGGGGAATTAGGGAATTGGGGAACATTAATAATTCATTTTTTTGTTAACATCCATTTATCGGCACTATTAATCATAGTGACAATTAATGCCAAAATTTGATTATATTGGCTATAGAGCTTTCTTCCCGAATCTATATTTAAATATTGGCATTTAACTGCAAACTTTAGCCAAACCTGAGTTTCTGCCACTTCCGCCTCTGCATCATTCAACCTGAGTATAAATGAACCTTTATACCTTCTTCTTCGCCATGCTTCAGATAAATTAGCGCGCACTGAACGAGAAGAACGTCTAATTTAATCGGTTAAAGAATATTTTTCCTCTTGAGGAAAATTTTTAGAAAGTTCAAATATTTCCATAGCAGTCTCGAAGGCAATTTTATAGACTCCTAAATCTTCATGGTTACTAATAACGAAGTGTATCCTTTAGGATAAATTTTGGTTGATTTCGCTGCATTTTTATTTTCCCTACTTCCCTATCTCCCCATCTCCCCATCTCCCTATCTCCCCATCTCCCTAATAGCCTCGGTTAAAGCATCATTCTCTGGGGGTAAACGTACTGCAAGCCGAAAATAGCGATCGCCCAATTCAGGAAAGCTTAGACAGTCGCGAATTACAATTTGATAATTTCTGAGCAATTGCTCTTGTAATTTGGTTGCTGAAATTTCTGTCTTTACCAAGAGATAATTTGCTGCGCCCTGTAGAGGATCGAGTCCAGGAATAGCTTCTAGCTGCTCGAATAAACGCGATCGCGCAGGAGTTAACCAATTCCAAGTTTGTTGCTGAAATTCGTGGTCTTGTAGGGCTGCTGCCGTTGCTGCTGCTGCTAGGGTATTAACTGACCAAGGATCGCGCCACTGCTGCCATTTTTTTAATCGGTCGGGATGAGCGATCGCATAACCGATACGTAGTCCAGGCAGACTATAAAACTTAGTCAAAGAGCGTAGAATGACTAAATTAGGATATTCAGCAACCCAAGGAATCAAGCTTTGCTCTTGAGCGGGGGTTAGAAAGTCCATAAAGGCTTCATCAATAACCACTAGGTTAAATTGCTTTAAATAGGGCAAGATTTCCTCTCTTGTCCATAATTTGCCCGTAGGGTTGTGGGGGTTGTTGAGGAGTAATCCTGATTGAGGTTGGGGGG
>NZ_PVWF01000233.1 GCF_003003995.1 Pleurocapsa sp. CCALA 161
CAAGTAACAAGTAACAAGTAACAAGTAACAAGTTATTCTGATTTCATCACCAAATTTGTACGCAGAAATTAAACATTACCTTTGTTAAGCAGATTTAGTATGATCGAGTCTTCAATTAAAAGTAAATTTAGAATGCTTTTAATTTAATTAGCTTATAGCTTATGGCTAACTACTGCGCGGTTTGAATAATTAATTACGCTTAGTTTTGCGTGTTTGAGGCATTTCATTAAGTAAAACTAAGACACCTGTGAAATTGTGTTCTAAAGTAGTATCAATAGTTAAATCGATAACTTCTACTCCGATAATCTGTTTAATTTTAGTAATTAATTCACTTTTAACTATGCAATCAATGCGATTGCGCAGGTCACGAACAAAGTTTTGATCTTCAGAATTATTTAATACTCTCTCTAGAGACGTGACTGAATTTTCAACAATAATTGCAACTTGATTACCAAAGATATGACAACTAATTTTGCCTACTCGACAGCTTAATCTATCGCGATAGAAAGCCTGAATAGATTGAGATAAATTGCGCTCCATTTCACCACGGCTAGGAACATTATTAGTCATTTCGCTTCTATTTAATTAATTATTCAAGTTTTGACTATCCGAAATTCTCAAATAAACAATTAATCAAACAGATTCAATTTAGATAGTGTTTGATTCCCTAGCGTTTGAAGAGTTAGGAAAAGTTGTCTTGTTTATTTCTGTATAATTCTAGCTAAATAGCAAAGGTTTTCATAATAGGGTCAAATGAGTAATAACCGAATACAACTATTGACTCTCTCTACAGGACAAAAAAGTATCTAAGATAATATTGAATATAATTAAGTAAGACCATAAAATTCCTCAAAAGTTTACTAAATATAAATCATATTTTTAATCTTGTTAAGTAGCTGGGTGAAATTAAATATAAAATAACGGATTTTTATTTTTCTCCCCTATCTCCACTACTCCACTACCTCACATAAGTCTTTAAATTAATTATGCCTAGCTACTGATACAGTTTGGAGAACCTTAAGAGGAGATGAATACTACAAAGCGATCGCCGTGGCAAAATACAATTGGCGATCGCTAATTAAATAGTAGAATAAAAAAAAGTTAATTAATCCATTGGTTAATAAAATCTGGTCTGAGCCATCTACAAAATCAAAGATGTTATCTTGACCATCACCGATTACAAAAATATCATTACCACTTCCGCCATACAGAGCATCGTTTCCTGCTTCACACCCTAGAGTATCATTACTACCCACTACCCACTACCCACTACTACCTACGAGTTAACAATGGGAATATTAACGGTAAAAGTAGTACCTACTTGTAGCTCACTAGCTACGGAGATAGTGCCTTGATGAAATTCAACGTATTCTTTGGCGATCGCCAATCCTAAACCCGATCCTTGCTGATCTTGGGAGTTGCTAGCGCGATAAAAAGAATCAAATAATTGTGGTAGATCTTCAGGAGGAATGCCAATACCGCGATCGCGTACTGTAAAAATTAATTCTGAAGCCTGAGTATGGATTTCAAAGTCGATATTGCTGTTTTGTGGCGAGTATTTACACGCATTGGACAGAAGATTAGTCAGAATATGATTGAGTAGTTTACTATCTAAACTGAATGTTTGTGTTTCTGTTTGATAAACAAAGTTGATTGTTTGCTTGTTGTTGAACGCTGTTTGAACTTCATTAATCACGCCACGACAAAATTTCTCTAACTCTACTGGCGCAGGATTAAATTGCAGCTTGTTCATGTCTTTTTGGCTAATAACCAAGACATTATTTAACAGATTGGTCATTTTGGTGACGTTGCGCCTTAGCTGTTGCAAAACTTCTGCCTTCTTGACAGGGGTTAATTTATCTCCATAAGTTTCTAAAATTTGTGCCATCCCTGAAATGCTGTTGAGAGGATTGCGAAATTCATGGGATACCGTAGAAACAAAACGGGATTTAATTTTATTTAACTCTTTTTCTTGTGCTAAAGACTGATTCAATTTTTCTTTGGCGGCTTGAAGCTGAAGAGAATAAGAACGCGATCGCAACAAGACTCTAATTTTAGTTCTAAGCTCAATCTTTTCTACTGGCAGATAAACTATATCATCAATCAATGGTTCTAAATGATCTGTAGACAAACCAACATCATGTAAGGTAGTCATAAACACAAAAGGCAGGAAAAGCGGAATAGCTGCCTTCCGAATTGCCAACATTTTTTCTCGTAGATAATGAATGGCAGTATAGTCAACAAAACAAAGATCGAAATCTTCTGTTAACATTTGCTCCCCAACTACAGCAAAGTCCGCATCCACTCCAGGAGCAAGAACTTGATAATATTGCTCCAAAGTTTGGGATAAAAGTAGTCGATTCTGCTGATGTTCGATTAGTAAGAGAATACGTTGCATATGAGCAATGAGCAATGAGCAGTTAGCAATGAGCGGTTTCTATTGGTTAATGTTAATTCTAGTAGTTTTCAATATTGAAAATAATATTTTTGCTATTTCATCTGCATCTTCATAAATACTTTCAAAAGATTTTGGATCTATATACCCCGTATCTTTGAGGAGAGAAAGCCAATATTTAGTCTCTAAAGTTTCTTTGTAAGCAATAGAGATTTTAGCAGAAAAATCGGCTTTAGATATTCCACCTTTTGCTTCCGTGATGTTTGCCCCAATACTTGTACCACTTCTCAATAACTGCTTAGATAAAACAAATTCTCTTTTTTCTTCACATAAATATCTATATGCTTTAACAATTCTAATTGCAAACTTATATGCCTTATCATAAGCCACATTGTTATCCATAGATAAATGGTCACTGTTCACTGTTCACTGTTCACTGTTCATTGTTCACTGTTCACTGTTCACTGTTCATTGTTCACTGTTCACTGCTCACTGTTCACTGTTCACTGTTCACTGTTCACTGTTCACTGATCATTGTTCACTGCTCATTGTTCACTGTTCACTGTTCATTGTTCACTGTTCACTGCTCATTGTTCACTGTTCACTGTTCACTGTTCACTGTTCATTGTTCACTGTTCACTGCTCATTGTTCACTGTTCACTGTTCATTGTTCACTGTTCATTGTTCACTGTTCACTGTTCACTGTTCACTGTTCACTGTTCATTGTTCACTGTTCACTGCTCATTGTTCACTGTTCATTGTTCACTGTTCACTGCTCATTGTTCACTGCTCATTGTTTACTGTTCACTGCTCATTGTTCACTGTTCACTGTTCACTGACTTAGGCACACCACTCAAAATACCTCGTAATTTAGAT
>NZ_PVWF01000234.1 GCF_003003995.1 Pleurocapsa sp. CCALA 161
TTCAGTCCAGACGGGCATTATCTAGTTAGTGGCGGTGGTGACAACACAATTAGGTTGTGGGACAAACAGGGTAATCTCATCGGTCAGCCCTTTAAGGGTCATCAAGACCATGTTTTCTCAGTCGCTTTTAGTCCAGACGGAAAAACGATCGCCAGTGGTAGTGCCGATAATACAATTCGGTTATGGGATCTAAAAGGCAATCAAATCGGTCAATCCCTCATCGGACACGAAGATTATGTCCGCTCAGTTACTTTTAGCCCTGATGGAAAGTATATTTTGAGTGGCAGCGATGATAAAACGATTCGGTTGTGGGATCTAGAAGGCAATCAAATCGGTCAATCCCTCATCGGACACGAATATTATCTTTACTCTGTTGCCTTCAGCCCTGATGGGGCAAGCATTGTTAGTAGTAGCGAAGATGGTACAGTTCGATTGTGGAATACAGCAGATTTCCAAAGCGATCGCACTCTAGTAGGACATCAGGATAAAGTCTTGTCTGTAGCCATCAGTCCCAATGGAGAATATATTGCTAGTGGCAGCGATGATCAAACGATTCGGTTGTGGGACAAACAGGGTAATCCTATCGCTCAGCCTTTTAGCGGGCATCAGAAGAAAGTCTTATCTGTAGCCATCAGTCCCAATGGGGAATACATTGCTAGTGGCAGTGATGATCAAACAATTCGGTTGTGGGACAAACAAGGCAAGGCGATCACTCCGCCTTTTATCGGGCATAAAAAAGCTGTCACCTCGGTTGCTTTTAGTCCTGATGGAGAATACATAATTAGTGGGAGTCGCGACGGTACGCTACGATTGTGGGATAAACAAGGCAAAGCAATCGCTCAACCTTTTATCGGGCATGAGACTGCCGTTTTCTCGGTTGCTTTTAGTCCCGATGGACAACATATCATCAGTGGTGGTAACGACAAGACGATTCGGTTGTGGGATTTAAACGGTAAGCAAATCGGTCAAACCTGGCATGGACATACAGATAAAGTCCACTCAGTTGCTTTTAGTCGTGATGGAGAATACATAGTTAGTGGTAGTCGCGATCGCACGCTGCGATTATGGGACAAACAAGGCAAGGCGATCGGTTCACCTTTTATCGGGCATGGCAGCGCTGTCTCCTCAGTTGCTTTTAGTCGTGATGGAGAATACATAGTTAGTGGTAGTCGCGATCGCACCCTACGATTATGGGACAAACAAGGCAAAGCGATCGGTCAACCATTATCAAGGCATGAAAGTCCCGTCAGTTCCGTTGCCATTAGTCCTGATGGGCAACAGATTGTCAGTGGCAGTTGGGACAAGACAGTACGGTTATGGCAGGGGGGTAGCTTCTCAACTTGGTTACAAGTAGCTTGCGATCGTTTGCGCGAGCATTCTCTGCTTACGTCATCTGCCACAAAAGAAGCCAAGGTTGCTAATAAAACTTGTGCCAAGATTAAGTAATTAAATTAGTTAACGCTAATCAATTAACGAAACGCAGGATTATGACGAATTAAACTCATAAACTCCTGCCGAGTTTTCGCATCATCGGCAAAGACACCTCTAACTGCACTGGTAGAAGTCCAAGAACTAGGTTTTTGCACTCCCCGCATTACCATACACATATGACTTGCTTCCACTACTACCGCTACCCCTTTAGGTTGTAATAATCCTTGGAGTGCGTCGGCGATTTGGGCGGTTAATCTTTCCTGTACTTGTAAACGCCGTCCGTACATTTCACAAATACGGGCAATCTTAGATAATCCAATTACTTTACCGTCGGGAATATAAGCCACATGAGCGCGACCGAGAATGGGTAAGATATGGTGTTCACAGGAGCTAAATAGGTCTATATCCCTAACCAAGACCATTTCATCTGCATTTTCCTGGAATACTGCCCCGTTAAGAAGTTCATCAAGGGATTGATGATAACCAGAAGTGAGAAACTTTAAAGCTTTAACTACTCTTTTAGGAGTATCTCTTAATCCTTCGCGGTCTGGGTCTTCTCCCAGTCCTAACAGCAAAGTCCTTACTGCTTGGCGCATCTCCTCTTCGGATACAGGAGGAGGACACGTCATTTGAGGTTTCCTCAAATGCGTGAGATGTTCGTGCTGTTGTGTAGTAGTTAATTTAGGTAGTTGCTGATTAATGTTGTCGATTTGATTGGGTTCGGATTTAGCTAAGGTCATAAATTGGCAATAGTTTAAATTAAACGGTAACAGAGGTAACAGAGGTAACAGAAGTAGCCAAACAGTCATTTAGCTGTTGGCGCAGTTTATCAGTATCTAGATGACGACCGATAAAAACTAGTTGGTTAACAGGAGGAGTAGACCAACGGTCAGACTTAAGATCACTGCGTTGTCCACATAGTTGAAATACATGGCGTAATTCGCTTCCGGCAAACCAAATAATTCCTTTTGCTCGAAATACTTCAACTGGAAGTTGATCGGTTAAAAACTTTTGAAATTTATAAACATCAAAGGGTTTGTCACTTTGAAATGACATGGAAACAAAACCATCGGCTTCTAAGTGAGGGGAATGATGGTGATCATGATGTTGGTGGTGTTCTTGCTCTTTCTTTTCGACATAACTAGCGATGGGCGTCGAAGGTACTCCGTCTTGAAAAGACCGAGCCTGCTTCGACTTCGTTAAACCCACATCTAAAATCAATGGCAATGGAACTTGAGCATAGTTTGTATAAATAATCCTGGGGCTTTTTTTAATGGAAGCAATATATGTTTCTAATCCTCGTAATTGCCCCTCGTCAACTAAATCAGTTTTATTTAACAACAAAATATCTGCAAAGGTAATCTGTTTAAAAGCTGCTTCGCTCTCGAAATGCTCTGGAGTAAAGGTTTCTGCATCAACTACGGTAATTACTGAATCAAGGCGAGTAAAATCTCGAAAATCAGAACCAACAAAAGTCAAAATTATTGGTAAAGGGTCGGCTACCCCAGTTGTTTCAATTATCAAACGATCTACTTTTTCTTCTTTGGCTAATATCCTTTGTACTGCTTTTACTAACCCTTCATTAATGGTGCAGCAAATACAACCATTGCTCAACTCCACCATGTCATCCTCATAGGAAATTAACAGCTGAGAATCAATATTGATATCTCCAAACTCATTGACTAATACTGCGACCTTTAAGTTATGGGTATTTTGCAGAATTTGATTGAGTAGGGTGGTTTTACCACTACCCAGAAATCCTGTGATGATGGTGACGGGTAATTCTGATGGAGAAATCTCTAGCATGGTGAAGAGAAGCAATTTAGT
>NZ_PVWF01000080.1 GCF_003003995.1 Pleurocapsa sp. CCALA 161
AATTCGTTAAGAATCCGTTATTTTATATTTAATTTCACCCAGCTACTTATAAATGCTATGAACCTAATTTATAACCCAATCAAGAAAGCCAAGTAAACCACCCCCCGTTTACCCTTTTACTCCGCTGCCAACATCTGTCGGCACAATATACTTTTGCAGGAATAAAAATAACAGTAAGATAGGGGCGATCGAAATAACTGAACCTGCTGCAACTAATCTCCAGTCTAAAGAAAAAGAATCCGCTAGGTTAGCCACTGCTAAGGGTAGAGTGTAGTAATCAGGGTCATCTAGCACAATTAATGGCCACAAAAAATCGCTCCAAGAGCCAATAAAAACAAAAATTGTTAGAGTCAATAAAGCTGGACGAATGGCAGGCAGCATAATATTCCACCAGATACCCAACTCAGAACAACCATCAATACGGGCAGCCTCTTCTAATTCTAGGGGAACAGCTTTTAATGCCTGTCTCAATAAGAAAATACCAAATGCTGAAATTAGGTTGGGCAAGACAATTCCTAAATAAGTATTCCTCAAGCCCAAATTAACCGCCAAAATATAGAGGGGAATCATCACAATTTGAAAGGGAATCATAATCGTCGCCAAGACTAGGGCAAAAATAACCTCTCGTCCTTTAAAATCAAGACGAGCCAAAGGATAGGCAGCTAGAGAACACAACAGCAAATTCAAGCCCACCGCCAAAAAAGCTACAAGCGAACTATTGTAGAGATATAGAGCAAAAGGATAAGTCTGCCAAACCGTCGCAAAATTACCCCAAGTCGGCTGACTAGGAAAGATCTGCGGTGGAAAAGCAAAAATATCCTCTGTTGGTGATTTAAATGCCGTCCCAATCAACCACAACAGGGGAAACAACATCAAAAAAGCGATCGCGCAAAGCAATAAATATGTCCCCATTACCTTAACTGTTGATTCTTGTCTAATTGCCATTGCTTACACCAGAAATAAAGCCTAGTTTAACTCCAATCAAAAATTAAGATTTAGATTAGATTTAGATTAGATACTATTAAAGGAGTTAATGATTAATTGACACCCAGATAATGAGCGAAAAATTAGCAAAATTAAGCAGTCTATTTCAGGAAATGGAACAGGCTTTAATTGCCTATTCTGGAGGGGTGGATAGTACTTTAGTGGCAAAAATTGCCTATGATGTTTTAGGCGATCGCGCTTTAGCAATTACGGCGGTATCTCCTTCCCTCCTACCTGAAGAATTGGTTGATGCTCAAACCCAAGCTACGCAGATCGGGATCAAACATGAGCTGGTAGAAACTCGTGAAATGGAGAACCCTGATTACACCTCAAACCCGATTAATCGCTGTTATTTTTGCAAAAGTGAACTCCATGATACTTTGAAACCTTTGGCGCTTAAACGTGGATATCCCTATGTCGTAGATGGAGTTAACGCCGACGATCTCCAGGATTATCGTCCTGGTATTCAAGCAGCCAAAGAAAGAGGTGCGCGATCGCCTTTGGCAGAGATTGGCGTAAGCAAAGCAGAAGTTCGAGAAATTTCTCGCAGTCTGGGATTAGCCTGGTGGGACAAACCTGCTCAACCCTGTCTTAGCTCTCGTTTTCCCTATGGCGAGGCGATCACAGTACATAAATTACAGCGAGTTGGTCGAGCCGAGATTTATCTGCGTCAGCTTGGCTATAGTAACCTGCGGGTGCGCTCTCAGGAGGACACAGCCAAAATTGAACTGCCAGCAACAGAAATCACTCAATTTGTGCAGCAGGTAAATCTGCCAGAGTTGGTCAAAACCTTTCAGGAATTGGGATTTGTCTACGTTACCTTAGATCTAGAAGGCTATCGTAGTGGCAAGCTGAATCAGGTTTTACAGTAGACAACACTAAATATGGATTAAAGCTAGACTGGAAAGCGATCGCCATTAAAAAGTCAAAGTTAATGTAAAACCTCTTAAAAGCTAAGAGCTAATAGCTAAGAGCTAATAGCTAAAAACGATTGACAAACATCGTAGTCCCTTAACTTGTCAACAATGGCTAATTGCTACTTACTTCACGTTTAATTCTGGGCAGTTTTTTTTGTATGATTAACTCAATCCACTTGTTCAAGATTGTAACTGAGCGCCAAAAAGAGATATGAGCCAAAGTAAAGTAATTGTTATTGGCGGAGGTCTAGCAGGGACAGAAGCAGCATGGCAGATTGCTCAAGCAGGTGTAGCAGTGACTCTGTATGAAATGCGACCCGTGCAAACCTCCCCTGCTCACCATACAGAAGAACTGGCAGAATTAGTTTGCAGTAACTCTTTTGGGGCTAAAAATAGCGATCGCGCAGCGGGTTTACTTCATGAAGAATTACGCCGTTTGGGTTCTCAGGTAATTTCCATGGCGGATCGTCATGCTGTTTTCGCAGGGGGAGCCTTAGCAGTAGACCGCGCCGTATTTAGTAGTGAACTAACTCGCGCGTTAGCCAATCATCCTCTAGTGGAATTTAAGCGAGCCGAAATTACTCATATTCCTCAAGACAGTATTGTGGTTTTGACTACAGGGCCTTTAACCAGTCCGAGTCTTGCCGAAAATCTCCAGCAATTTACAGGCATGGAGTATATGAGCTTTTTTGATGCTGCCAGCCCGATTATCGTCGGGGAATCAATCGATAGAGCAAAAGCTTTCTTGGCATCCCGCTACGACAAGGGAGAAGCAGCTTATCTCAACTGCCCCATGGACAAGGAGCAGTATCTCCAGTTTCAACAGGAGCTATGCCAGGCAGAGCAAGCAGAATTAAAAGATTTTGAACGAGAAAGCGCTAAGTTTTTTGAAGGCTGTTTGCCGATTGAAGAATTAGCCCAACGAGGAGAAGAGACAATGCGCTATGGTCCATTAAAACCTGTAGGGTTATTTGATGCGCGGCTAGGGGATTTTCGTGACCCTGAAAACAAAGGTAAACGTCCTTATGGGGTGGTGCAGCTGCGACAGGAAGATAAGGCGGGTCAACTGTGGAATATGGTGGGTTTTCAAACTAATTTGCGTTGGGGAGAACAAAAACGAGTTTTCCGTCTTATTCCTGGGTTAGAACAGGCTGAGTTTGTGCGGATGGGGGTGATGCACCGCAACACCTTTATCAATTCGCCCCAGCTCTTAAAATCTACTTTACAGTTTAAACATCAACAACATGTGTTGGCAGCAGGACAACTAATCGGGACTGAAGGTTACACCGCAGCAGCAGCAGGAGGCTGGTTAGCAGGAACTAATGCCGCTCGTTTAGCCTTGGGTCAACCCCCTGTAACGATGCCTGAAACTAGCATGATGGGGGCATTATTTGAGTTTATTAGCTCTGCATCACCCAAACATTTTCAGCCGATGCCTCCCAACTTTGGCATTATTCCTCCCTTGCCCACTAAAGTCAAAAGTAAGCAAGAAAGATATGGTCAATATCGCGATCGCTCATTAGCTGATCTGACCAACTGGACAGATACTCTCTCCCCCAAAGCGGTCGTGCTGAGTTAGCAATCAAGCAAAATTATCTTAACAAATTCTTAAAACGATGAAAGAACAAATTATCCTGTGGCTGAATCGCCTGCTGGTTGCCGATGTATTTGTAGTTTTACTGGGCTTTATCTGGTTTGCGATCGCTGTAGCTGGTCGCTATTTGAACATACCGTTAGGGTTTGACCTTTGGTATCGTCTTTGGATACCCGTTTTTAATCCAGCGATTGGCATTCTATTTTTAGGTGCATTTGTCACCTGGGGAATCAATAAAATTGCTCGCAAGTTTGATCCTCAATAAATAGGCTTTGCTACAAGTTTAAAGCTACTAGGCAGGTAGCACCACAAGGGTATAACATCAATTTAAAAGCTTAGACCCTAAAGCCTAAAAAGAGTTCACAGCTTTTGGATCAAATTTGCTCAAAGTCAAAATTAACTAGAAACAAATGTTTGGGCTGCTTTAGTAACTAGATATTGGGCAAGTGCTGACCAGAAAAATTGCTCTGTAGAAAGAACACATTGCCAAAAAAAGACGATGAGCTAAGATCGCAGGTATGATCGCATTATTTTGATGATGCCGATCTATTTCTTTTGTGTCTACTAAATTTTTATTTTTATTTTAGCGCCTCTGTTGATGAGGAATATTACCATGGTTCTAATACTGTTACTGTCGGTCAATAAATTTCGTCTAAACTAGCGGACGTGGGCATCAATTAAAGTACCCATTCAAAAAGTTTAAAATCTTTGAACTAAAAGACTTTTCCTGTCAAGCAAAACAATGTGACTTTTGATTTGCTCTAAAGGACTTGGCGGCTTTTTGGAAAGAAAATTATGACCACATACGCGCCGTATAATTTCGTGTCGCGAAGTAAGGATTAGGAACTGCGGATATATCCTTTAGGAAAGCCTTTGTGACTTCCGCGCAGCGTTACTAACCAGATGTCCTAGGGGCGTAAAATTAAATCTTATTGATTACAAATATCATTATTAAAAATAGCTTAATGTAGGCAACTCAACTATATTTAGGGAAAATACAATATGCTTATCTGCCCCCAGTGTGAATTTGAAAATCCTGAGTCCAATAGATTTTGTCAAAGTTGCGGTGTTTCTCTAACTCATAAAGTCTGTTGTCAATGTGAAGCTAATATTCCCATTCAAGCCAAAATTTGTAATTCTTGCGGTGCTGATAACCACACTGTTTTATGGGCAATCATTTCTCAGACAAAAACTCTCCAGCCAAATCTACATAATTTACAACCACAATTAGCTCAGGTTGGTAATGACATTAATCATCAATCAGCGCTAGAGATCTCTAGCTTGGCAGATTTATTTGCTCATAGCCAGTCAAAAACAACTCCTGCTCTCCAAATTCAAACGGATAATCAGCATACTTACAATCGTTATGCAATTAAAACCGAGCCAAGTTCAGCCAAATTGTTGAGCAATACCGATCATAATTTTCCCTATTCGTTTATTGAGAGTCAGGTAATTGACCAATATCCTCTACACAAATCTCATTTGGCGACCTTACAAAAACAGCAAATGGATTTATTTACTGAACTAAGTCAAGATCTAAACGATTCTTATTTAGCGGTAACAGAATACTGGAATCTGATCGGCTTGCCTACCCATGCCTTACCATATCTAATCTTAGAAAGATATACCCCCACAATTCCCAGGATTTATGATGCTTGGCAACAACAAGACCAAGGAGTTGTTCTTTTGCCAGATCGTTCACAATGGCAGTTAGTCACGGAACTATGGTCACAGCAGAAATTAGCTCTCTCACAAATTGTTTGGTTTTTTGATGAAATGGCAAAGCTTTGGCAGCCATTACAGCGTACTCGCTGCGTTGCGAGTCTTTTAATACCAGAAAATCTGCGGATAGATGAAGACCAGGCTTTCTGCCTTCAGCAGCTATATATGGATAAAGATGAGATCCCCAGCTTACAGGATTTAGCTCAAACTTGGCAGCTTTGTTTAGCTGAAGCTCATTTAGAGCAGATTGAACAGTTAAATTTACTTCTTAATAAAATGCTCACTGGAGAAATTATCGAAGTTGAACAGTTAAGGTTAGAACTGCATAATCTGGGTTTTGACGAGACGGAAGTTGAATTCTTAGAAACTAACGAACCACATTTGCCGAATACTACTTTATCTAATACTACTCCGACTGAACCTACTATGACTGAATCTGAATCTCAGGCGATCGCTGCTCAAGCAAAAAATTTCTTTGCCGAAACTGACGATGATATGATGTACTCCAGTGAGTTGGAAGAACAGGCAACAGCGATGATTTCAATGCATTTAAAAGACATCACCGATGCTTGCTGCACCAATATTGGCGTTCAAAGAGATCACAATGAAGATTTTTTTGGGGTGAGGACAACTGTTGAAAGGATCGAGAACAACACCGAAAAGAATTTAAGCGCTCGCGGTTTATATATAGTTTGTGATGGGATGGGAGGACACGCAGCAGGGGAAGTGGCTAGCGCTATGGCGGTTGAAAGTCTCCAAAAATATTTTCAAACTCATTGGCGCTCAGAATTACCTAGTCACGACATCATTGAATCAGGGGTGCTGCAAGCTAATCAAACTCTCTATCAAACCAACATTGAGAATTTGCGCTCTGGTAGTGGCAGGATGGGAACAACTCTGGTCATGGCATTATTACAGGATACTCAAATGGCGATCGCCCATGTTGGAGACAGTCGTATTTATCGCCTCAGTCGCAAGCAAGGTTTGGAGCAGTTGACCTTAGACCACGAAGTCGGTCAAAGAGAAATTAATCGAGGAGTAGAACCTGAGATAGCTTATGCTAGACCTGATGCCTATCAACTAACTCAAGCATTAGGCCCTAGAGAAAATAGTGGTATTCGACCGGAAATTCAATTTCTGGACATCACGGAAGACTGCCTAATTTTACTTTGTTCCGACGGTTTGTCCGATAATGATTTTATTGAAGAAAATTGGTCGCAACATCTAGAGCCGCTGATTAGTTCTCAGGCAAATCTGCAAGATGGTCTATTTAAACTAGTAGATCTGGCTAACGAACATAATGGTCATGATAATATTACTGCTGTTCTACTTAGAATTAAATTAAAGCCTGATTTCTAAAAGTTATGTGCTAACTATTTAAATTTTTTTATGGTAATTTTTACGCTTTTAGAGCCACAGACAAATCAACCACTACAGCAGTGGGAATTTTCTGAGCAATCAGTGATTCGGATTGGCCGCGCTCAAAACAACGATATTGTTCTTCATGGCTATTTTCAAGTCTCACGCCAGCATTTAGAGTTGACCCTCATCGATCCTCAACAAGAAAAATGGCAGTTGATTAGTCGAGGAACTAACGGAACTCTAATTAACAATAACTTTGTAACCGAAGCTATTATCAATCATAATGACCTCATTAGGCTGGCAGAAAATGGACCTGTATTTAAGTTTGAAATAGAATCTCATTTAGCGCCACCAGAGCCAGAACTCGAACAAACTAATATTGTCACTAGTTCAGAGGTTTGCGAACACCAAGATAATCCAGAAGGCAGTATTTTTTGCCGACACTGTGGACAACCCATCGTAGAAGATGAACACTTTGTTGGCTCGTATCAAATTCTCCGAACTCTAGGTAGAGGAGGAATGGGAACTACTTATCTAGCTTGGGATCGCAATCGCACAGTGCAGAATGCACCAATGCTTTTGGTTCTTAAAGAAATGAACGCAGATATGGCTCGAATTGCTAAAGCCAGAGAATTATTTGAACGAGAAGCCCGTATTTTAAAGTCTTTAGAGCATCCTGGTATTCCTAAATACTATGACTTTTTTGTAGAAAATAACCGCAAGTATATTGTCATGGAGTTAATTCATGGTCATAATTTAGAACAGTTTGTGAATCAAAGGGGGGCAATGGATTCCAACAGAACGATCTCCTGGATGATCCAAATCTGCGATATTTTGGGATATCTGCATCATTTAGACCCACCTCTGATTCATCGCGATATTAAGCCTGCAAACCTAATGCTAAGAAATTTGGACAGTCGTTTGATGCTACTGGATTTTGGAGCAGTAAAAGAGCTGGGTACTGCTTTGGAAACTCGTATTGGTGTGGAAGGCTATAGCGCGCCCGAACAATATCGGGGCAAACCTTGTCCTCAATCAGATATCTATGGCGTTGGTACGACAATTATTTTTTTACTGACGGGTAAAGCACCTATGCAATACTATCGCTACCAAAGCAATAAATTTGAGTTTGATATTGAAAATATTCCCAATTTACCAGCTAATTTGGCTCAAGTTTTAAAAATTGCTTGCCAAGCAGAACCAAGAGATCGCTATCAAACTGCCCAAGAGCTAGCTCAAGCTTTGTCTACTTGTCTCTAAATCTTGCCTCTAATCTTACTTGAATACCTGTCAAGACTGTGAACAATTGAACTCTACTAATCTTCATCCCAATTTTCTACTAAGAGTAATTCACGGATCTGATCTTGAGGAGAAAAGTCAAAGTCTAATAATTCACTTTTCCAATGAGGCCAGTCATTGCCTAATAATAAGGCGATTTTACCAATACGATCTTCTGGTTTGATGATGTTAGATTCTACCAAGGAAGATACCTTCCGTTGCAATTTCATCATGGGATGCGCAACTTGCTTTGTCATACGCTCAATCTTGCCTGCTATGATATGTTGATTAAATAATTGAAAGATTAAATCCGTCTGGTTCGACTTTTAATTGTCGTCAACCTGAAGTTTACGGAAAAACCTGACATACTTCTAACTTAAGATACACCATTTTGGCAAGAGATCGTTACGATTATTACGGTAATTACGCCAAAAGGTTGTGAAATCCGACATTAATTAACAATAAATATGAGTAAACAGATTGGATTTTGGGTTTTTGCAGGAATATCTTTATTAGTTTCTCCTGTTTTGGCTCTCAACAATTCTGTCGGTCAAAATGGAATTAACGCGCTACGGTTACATCAGCCTCCCTATAATTTGCGAGGTCGAAAAATTGGCATTGGTCAAGTAGAGGTAGGTCGCCCAGTCAAGCTAGGTCAAGATAAAGCTGCTAGCATGTTGGAAGTAATCTCTCCTAGAGCCGTTTTTTATCGTAATCAGCGTCCTATTGCCGATAAAAATGTCGATGACCATGCCAGTATGGTTGCGCAGGTAATGATTGCTCGAAACAAGCAATTATCAGGGGTTGCTCCTGAGGCAAAGTTGTACTCCTCCGCCATTGGCGCGGTAAGCGAAGGCGGACAACCTCAAGAGTGTCTGACAGCTCAGCATGTAGCTTTACAAAATAGTGGTGATCTCAGAGCGATTAATTTTAGTTTTGGCGAATCTTTAGAAGGAGATGATGCACAATTAAATGGGAAAGAATTATTAACATCTTGTGTCGATTGGTCAGCACGAGAGCATGATGTTTTATATGTGGTTGCGGGAAATCAGGGTATGGGAGGTATTCCCATTCCTACCGATAATTTTAACGGGATCACTACTGCCTATACCATGATCAAAAATGGTCAATTTAGTAAGGTTGACTTTGCTAACCTTAGTGCTTTTCCTGTCGGTATTGGGAGGAGTGTAATTAAAAAAGAAATAGATTTTGGAGAGAGGAGAGCTATCAGTCTATTAGCTCCTGGCGGACAGATTTCAGTATACAACCAGAAAGGCGAAATTGAAAAAGTTAGTGGGAGCAGTTTTGCTGCACCCCATATTACTGGAACTGTTGCGTTACTCCAGGAATATGGCGATCGCCAGTTACGCTCTAAATTAGCCAACTGGAGTCTCGATTCTCGTCGTCATGAGGTGATGAAGGCGGTGTTACTCAATTCTGCCGATAAGATTGCCGATCGCGGCGATGGTTTATTGCTGGATATGGAGCGTACCGTCGTCAGCGAAAAAAATGAGACGTGGTTTGATGCTGATGCCTATGTTAATCCCCGCGTTCCTTTGGATATTCAGATGGGAACAGGACAAATCAATGCCTGGCGAGCCTATCGACAGTTTAGCGCGGGAGAAGCCCGGTCCAAGCAGTCTGTTAGTCCCCTAGGTTGGGACTATGAAACAGTAAAGGCGAATCAATATCAAGAATATGAATTAGAACAACCTTTAGTGGCGGGAAGTCATGCTGCAATTACTTTAGCTTGGGATCGTCAGGTGATGCTCAATGATTTTAATCGTAATCAGCAATACGATGCAGGGGAAACATTTCGCGATCGCGGTTTAAATAACTTAGATGTCTATCTGTTACCAATAAGGGAAAACAGCAATATGAGAAATATTTGTTCTTCTTCTAGTTTTGAAGACAGTATTGAACATATTTTTTGTCCGATCCCGACTACGGGACGTTATAAAATCCGCGTCTATTATCGTCATCAGCTAAATGAGCCTGTACAGTCTTATGGTTTAGCTTGGTGGACAAAGACTAAAGACTAAGTCTGATACTAAATCCTGTTTACAGACAACACCTAAAAGTTGTGTGAAGTCAGAAGTCAGAAGGTTTTGAACTCATTTCTGACTCCTAAATTCAAAGTTTACTTTGAGAAATTGTGGATGATTAATTTTAAGTATCTACAAAGGAATTACTTGGAAATCAACTGTAGCAATCACTTCGGGATGTAGTTTAACTTCTGCTTGATAGTTTCCAGTAGTGCTAACATCAGGAACTTCAATTCCCCGACGATCAACTTCAATTCCCGCTTGTTCTTTAATCACGTCCGCAATTTCTTGGGTGGTGACAGTACCAAAAATGGCATTTTCTTCCCCAACCTGCTTGCGGATAGTCAATTTACCAATAGTTTTGAAAGCAACTTTTTTGTTTTCGGCTGCCTGTTTTTCTGCTAGTTTAAGTTGTCTTTCTTTCTCTCTTCTGACTTCAACCTGCTGGATAATTCCTTTAGTTGCAATGCTGGCTAAACCTTGGGGAATTAGATAATTACGAGCAAAACCAGGAGCAACATCGACTAAATCGCCATCGTTGCCCAATTTACTAACGCTTTGATTTAAAACTACGGATACGCGCTTTGCCATTATTCTACTTAGATCCTCTATCGATTACTTATTTTAATGTGGCGATTTTGTCTGCACCTCAAAGTTTCTCATTATAACCTGAGTTCGGCTCAGAATAAAAGATGTCTTAATAAGTAGTCTGGTAATACTACTACTTACTGCGTTAAATCAGTGTGATTCAAATTTGCCCCCATAAGTTTAGCGTTAGTTAAGTTGGCATTGGTTAAATTAGCGTGACTCAAATTAGCAGCGATCAGTTTAGCGTTAGTCAAATTTGTTCCTGCTAGATTGGAGTGGCTCAAGTCGGCATCAATCAGATTGATATTTGCTAGGTGCATCTGGGATAGATCTGCGTGGCGCAGATTGGCGTGACGAAAGTTTCTCCTGCCTAGAGCATATCCTTGAATCAGACTGGCGCGATCGCTAATTCTCAATTCTCTTTGGGGTAGGCTTGTTACGGTAAAGGTAAAGCGATCTCTACTAGCGATTAGTTCAGTTAATTCTTGATAGAGGGCATAATCTCCCACCCCGCTAATATTCACCCAGGCTCTAGTACGAGTCAAGGCAGTATAAAGCTGATGACGCAGAGATATATTATCTAATTCAGCGATCCGATCTAAACCCACTAAATAGACTAAATCTGCTTCTTGTCCTTTGGCGCGGTGAATTGTGGAAAGAGTAATTGCCCCTGGATACCAAAATTGATTGGGGTTATCTTGTTGGGCAGGATCGATACAGTTATAGGTGCGTTGACTGGGAAGATAAATATTGATCCCCTGGTTGAGCAAAAAAGTAGCAGTATGTTTTAGTAAAGTGTTGGCTTCATAAGCTGAACCCAAGACAATGATTAGTATTTCGCGATCGCTTTGGAGTTGCTCTTCCGTTAGATTGTGCTGAAGTTTCTGCGCCAGAACAGTTAATTCTTGCTGTCGTGAAGCAAAGCGCTCAAAGCAAATCATTTCTCCCTGCCATAGCTCACTGGTTATATGAGGGGAAGTAGCTTCTCTGGTGAGGGTAATTTGATTGCCTAACTGCCATTCTCCCGTAATTTTATACCCCAAAGCAGCCCATTCTTCAGGATAGATTGAACCCGTGAGCAAACCGTTTTTTCTGAGTAATCCCAAGGCGATCGCCTGAGCCACCATGATTATCTGTTGGGGTGTACGATAACTACGAGAGATAATTTCTGTTTTCTTAATCTGTTGGTTATATTGTCCTGTAACTAAATGCCCCAACTCTTCGCCAAATAGTTCTACGGGTTCGGGTAACTTTAAACTCCCCAAACTTTGCAATTCGTCATAAGCCCAGATCAATCTTCTTTGCTGGGGCGAGACAGGATCTACGGGGCGCAGAGATTGATAAGCTAGCCAATAAAAAGGCTGTTTATGCTGATAATGCCAATTATCAGCCATGAGATCTTGTGCTTCATCAATCAATACAGCATCATATAGCTGAGGAACAATGCGGCTTTCTAATAGCTGTAAACAGGCTTCCGCTAAGGCTTCGTTTGGTTGACTACTGAGGGTAAAAGGGACAGATAAAGGCATATTACCTGTTGCCTTACAGATCGTGCCATAAAAGCCAGGTTGTTGTTTGCTGCCCCAAGCATGAAGAATTTTTAGTCCAGAGTTTCCGGGATCGTAGTTCATTTGATCCTTGGTAAAGTAGCGTATCCAGCGATCTACCTGCTGAGTTATCGACTCATACAGACTGCGCGAAAAGAATACGAGCGCAATTTGCCACTCAGGATATTTAACCGCCATCAATGCTGCTTTTTGACACAGTGCCACAGTTTTACCCGAACCTGCTACCCCTCGAATCCGCTGCATTCCAGGAGGAATTTGTTTAGCGATCGCTTCTTGCTGTAAATCCAACTGATTTAAGCGCGATCGCACCTGTTGAATAATCTTACGTCTATCTGCACCAGAACCCTTAATCTGTAAATATTCGGGAGTATAAATAGCAGTACCTCCCAAGACAGCTAGTAATAATTCCCACTGAGTCGGGGTGAGATCTGTGCCGGTAACTAAAGGATGAGTCTCAGCGATCGCCTGAACGAGCAAATCAGCACTTATAAGTTGTTCTTGCCACAAAATAGATGGAGAATTTGGTAGATTTGCCCAGCCTTGTTCTTGCCACTGAACTTGAGTAATATAAGGCAGTGCCACCATCGCCCTAGCACTAACCTGTCGCTTTAATAAAGGTTCGCGATCGCCATATTCTAATAAAGCATATAATTGTCTTTCCGCCTGTTGATAAGGATTACCAGAATCAGTATAAAAATTCTGATATTGCCAGCGATGCCCTTGAATATTAACTAACTGCTCAATCTTGATTGCTTTAACTTCAATGACAATTAATCCTAGCTGATAATCCGCAATTAAAATATCAGGTTCTTTTCTAAATTTACCCTGACTAAAAATAGGATAACGCCAATAAGCAATACATTCTCTAGGCTCAAATCCTCTTTTGATCCTATGCCAAACTAGCTTTTCCCCTGCTTCTCCCTTGCTATCAAATAATTGTGTTGTGATAAATTTATTTGAATTAGTCATTTACAGCAGTTTTCAGTTGGATAGACTACGTTGTTGAATAACTAGTTTTTATCTCTAAGCTCTAAGCTCTAAGAGTTTCCTATTAAACAGGATATCCGAAGGTGTATACCATATGAGGAGTGGGCGTTCTTAAGATTTAATCAGTAAAAACATAGATTCCAGAGCAAAATATTGATGATTTAATTTATATGCCATTTTCTCTATGCCAAATATTTGAAACCCAAACGATAAATAAAGTTGTTTGGCTGGGAGATTATTTGTAATCACATCAAGTAATAATATTTCTATCTCCTTAATAGCCTTAGCTCTTTCAATTAATTCATTTAGCAACAATTTACCGATACCTTTTTTTCGGTATTTTGGTTGAACATACATAGAACGAATATATGCTTTATGCCTAAGTTTTGTTCTTGATTCTTGATGAAATGCGACGATTCCAATTAAATCTTCATCCATATAACTACCCAAGATAAAGTTATTATTATCTACTGGTATTCTCTCCCTAAAATTATCTGTCGTCCTAATGAATTCTTTATCATACATTGTGCCAAAGGAATCTGGATTATTAGATAAAGCTTCTAATCTGAGCTGCCGATAATGGGAAGCATCATTTTTTATTAATTTTTTAATTCTCATCATCATCTCATCATCAATTTAAATAATTAATTGAAAAGTGAAACAAAGATATCACTGATTACTGATTACTGATTACTGATTACTGTTCATTGTTCATTGTTCATTGCTCACTGTTCACTGTTCATTGTTCACTGTCCTAACTGCTTCTAAAATTCTGGAATAATAAAAACTTACGCTAGTCATCCCCGTGCGCTTAATCTCAAAGCCATTTTCCTTGAGAACAGCAATAATATCTGCCTCTTTGTGTTGATAAGCTCTAGTAGTTTTAGAAGGGCCAGGAAAAAATTCGCCGATCTTTTTCAGGACAAACAACAAGCAAGTTTTCGGTGCAAAACTCAAGATTACGCGAGATTCGGCTAAAGATGCCAAGTGAGTAATCATCTTAGCAGCATCTTCTGTAGGATAATGAATCAGTACATCCAAACAAATTACCGTATCGTATTTACCTGTTAACGCTTCAAGATCTTTGACGCTAAAAGATACCTTGCTAGTATTTTCCAAGGCAGCTTCTGCTTTTTCCTTAGCTTCTCCCACCATTTTGGCGGAAATATCACTAGCCCAAACCGTTGCTCCAGCTTTCGCCAGGGGAATACTCAAGCTACCAACACCACACCCTGCATCACAAATTGTCAGATCTGCTAAATCACCATCATTTTTTAACCAACCTACCACCGTATCGATAGTTTGCTGGTGTCCTTCGCGGATCTTTTTCTGTACCTTATTTACTTCATCGGTTTCGCCGTAAATTCTGCGCCAGCGATCAAAACCTTGCTGATTAAAATAATCTTTAACAACTGCTTTATCGTTAATCTTATCTGCCGTTTTCATAAATTAATTAAAAATATCTAATATCTACCTAGACTTAGTATAGTATCTTGTGTACAGCACCCAATACACATCTAAGACTTAGATCAAAGTGCGAGCAAAGAATAGATTAATTCAACCTTATTTGGTTCTAAGCTGGATTGTATATGTAAACTCCAAATAAGACCAAATGGCTAAAGTACTGATTGTGGACAGTATCGGGATGACAGGATTTGAACCTGCGACATCCTGCTCCCAAAGCAGGCGCGCTACCAAGCTGCGCTACATCCCGTTTGTGGTAAGGTTTAGAACGGCGTAAATACGCTCCAACAATTTACCAACCTTAATAGACTAGCACATTTCTATATCAATTGATTGGTTTTTCTGGGCAAAATCTGGGCATTACTCATGTTTTCAGAAAATCAATCAAAAGCTCGTATTGGCAAGGTTTCCATAGATATCAAAGCCAAAAGATACAGAATCAGATTTACTTATCCAAAGGGTAGGTCACATGAACTAAGGATTGCTCAAGTCACCGATGATGGATGGTTAACCGCATTAAGAGCAGCCAAGTTAATTAATCAAGATATTGACCTTGGTATCTTCGATGATACGTATGCTAAGTATTCACCCACTCATGCTAAATGGCTTGAAATAGCTCAAGAAGAGACTCAAAGAATCTACAACATCATTGAATTGTGGGAACGATACAAAGACCTAAATGAAGATAGAATTGCAGCTACATCTCAGGCTTACTGGTGGAAAGATGTAGACAGGTATTTAAGCCAAACTCCAAGAGATTTGCTGTCACTAGACAAAGCACAAGAGTTTCTACAATATCTTCAAACTAAGTACGCTGCTTCTACTATAAATACTTTGTTTAGGTCTTTTCTTCATCCTGCTATTAATAGCGGAATCCAAGGCGAGTTAGTTGAATCTAATCCTTTTTATAAACTATAGTCATTTTAATTAATTTCCCTATGGTTACTTTGTATTAATGATGATGGTGAATTTTACTTGTTACTTGTTACTTCGTTATAAGATCCACTGGTTGCTATTTGAAATGACTATAACTTTCCCAAAACAGGTCAAGAAACCTATCCAATGCTATGAACCTGAAGAAATCAAGCTAATATTAGATGCCTTTTCCAAGAATATTTATAATCCCAAATCTAGTAGGTACAAACATTCTTACTACTATCCTTATGTTTCTTTCCTGAGTCTTGTTGGTTGTCGCCCAGAAGAAGCTTTGGCACTTGTCAAAGAAGATATTAGAGCAAAGGGTGATAGAACCTATATCCGATTTAACAAAAGCTATAGCAAAGGTATTTTACTGCCACATACCAAAACTCACGAAATAAGGCTTTTTCCTGTTAACGAGCAATTAAAAGCTTTACTAACCATAGTACAGTTAGTAGGGCATAGAGAAGCAGCACTAGCAGGTAAAACTCAATCAGAAATGCCTCTAGAAGAAGCTCAAGCTAGTATAAGGGCAGCTAGGTTGGCGCCCTCTCTAGACTAATCGCTGTAAGAAAAGTTTATGACGACAAAGGGTTTGGTAGGTCTGACTATGAATATAAGTGTGAAATTATTTCTGTAGAGTTAGCAATGCAGCTAATGATGAAGACAGTTAATAACTTCAAGCAACCCAACACTGCGATTAACTTCTTAAATGAGCTAGTAGGAACAGTGTTTGTTAGTAACTGGGAGATAAACGAGACAGACACAACCTCCTATAACCTCAGTGCTATCCAACCAGAAACAGATAACACCCGTGATGCTCAACAAGTTTTTAGAGACTATGATGTAGTGGGATTTGAAGTTAAATCTAGCGGACTCTTGGGCAAAGGCTTATGGGTAGAAGGTTGTCTAGAAACAGCAACTAAGCAGTGGGGTTTTGCCCTTCCTGATAAAACTAACAAGAAAAGAGCCAAGGTAGGCGATGCTGTTGTAGTTAGTGGACGTTCTGTAGACGGAACTAAATCTCTTGTTCTAGCTGACAAAGCAGAGAAACAGCTTAACCGTGAAACCATGCTTAAACATATTGCTGCTGAGTTGCCAGTAGTTCATGAAGATGCTCTGGTAGCAGAACTTCATGATGGTAAGTTTGCTGCATCTTATGGTCTTGCTGATTATAGCTTGCTTCTCAATGACCCACTGCTATCTTTAGCTGTTGGGGATGCTGGTATCGTTAACCGTGAACCCATTAACTATGTTGCCAATAAACTTCTAAGGGGTGGAATCAATCTAGAACTATTGTTCTCAGGCAATCCTGAATATCAAACTGAACTGGAGAAGAAAGTTAAATCGCTATCTCTAACTAACAATCGCACTGCACAAGTTCAGGCGGTAATAGAAGATGTGAAAGCTGAAATGAAAGCACACGAACTCAACGAGACTGTGCTGCAACCTGGAGAAGTAATTGAGTTTAAGGGACAAGCTGTAGTAGCTAACTTCAACACCTTCCCTGTCAGAGTTCATAAGGTTAAAACTGTAAGAAAGGGTGCTTTTATTAACACTGAATGCCGTTCTCTAGTGGTAGAAATCCACACCAAAGCAGACTTTGAAGACTATAATGCCAAGCTCAGAGGGCAGTGGATTAAAGGCATGACCACTCGTAATGATGATTATGTTGTCCTTAATAGTAATAATGAACCAGTAGATGCTAGATTCATCCTCAATCACAACTCAGTTAAGAATGAAAAGGCTGTAAGTCTGAGAGGTTGGGCTAATAGTGAAGGACAGAGAATTGCGTTCTGTCAGAATGGCGAACTGCGTTGTGTAGAAGAAACTGATAGCGGTAAATGGGTTCTAGGAGAACTTGTTGACTTAGAAGCAGTTGAAGCTGAGATTGCTAACATGACTGAAGAGTATCAAGTAGAGCAGATTATTTCTGTTCAAGACTTAGAAGCATTTAAGGGTTCTAATCCCAAAGCTTTCAATAATGTTCAAGAAACTAAGCTAGATCCCACATTCCGCTGTTTGCGTCGCCATAAAAATAATTAAGAATCTGGCGTGAGGAGAAGATAGTAGCGGCGACAAGCCTCGCTGAAAAACTGCAAGATATGCTGTCGCTCATCCGTTAAATTCACAACCTGCTGAACACCTTGGAAAACGACTAGATGGACTGCCATGAAACATTGGAATACCCAACGAAGTGTAGGACTAGCAGTTGGTTTGCCTAATTGATCTGGAATTGCTTGCGCCTTTTGAGCTAAAGCCTGTCGCAGTTGACGCTGACCCAAATTGTAAACCAGCAAACATAAAGACATGATCATTCCCAGAGCCGCAACGCGCTTGGGGGATTTAAGAAAAACGCTAGAAGCAAAAAAGAAAGGATCCTTTAAAAAGCGAAAACCACGCTCAACATCCTGCTGTGCCTTGTATTCACGTAAAGCTCTGTCTGCACTCAACCGTTCTGAATCCAGGACATTGGTAGCCAAAACAAATCGACCACAGCGAATACTTTGAGCCGATATCTCACTATCGATAGGAATGACTATCCCTGTAACGCGATAGCTAAGACGCTGGGGTAGATCATCCTTACTTGGTTTCCCTGCTTTGCCATAGTGACGTTTTTCGACTGTCTGAATGTCTAAGAGTTCATGCCAGGTCATTTTTTTCGACAATTTTTGCGCTGCACTCATAGCATCTGCAATACAGGCAAATTTCTGGGTCCATAGCTCCTTCAGTTCCTGCTGAGATTTTTGTTGGTACTGCTCAATCTTTTTATCCAGTCGTTCTAGGTCTGATTTGCGTCGTTGCTCACTTTCAATCAGTAGCCAACGTTGTTGGACTCCCCCATACTTGCTAGTTAATTCTGCTATCTTGTAGCCTTTAATGCACTGGGCTTTAATTCAATTACCTCATTCACCAGTGTTGAGGCTTCTTTGATACTTAGGGGAACTCTAGTAAGCCACTGCAAATTTGTCATGGCGTTGATGTTGTCGGCGCTGTACAGTGCGCCATCTGCTATGCACAGCCCTTCAAATGTCCATTGTTGTTTAAACTCTTGCAGTAAGGACGCAAATTTGGTTTTGTCGGACTGGTTCCCAGGGGCGATTTCCATGAGTACTGGGATATCTCCATCGCCGACGCAAATCAAGTTCATCACAAACTGCTTTAGATCTGGTCGATGGTCTCTGGAATATCCGTAGGTAATTTCAATCATCCCTGGCTCTGGGGTCTCTGTTGTGGCTTCATATTTTCCATCTACGTGGAATGAGGTAGAATCCAAGTGAGCTGTCTCTAGCTTCATTTCAAATCTGTGGGCTGCTTGAAGACTAATTTCTAAGGCGCGTTTTGAGTGGGAAGCTTCCCACTCAAAAGCCGCCGCTAAAAATAGTTCGCTCAATCCCGCTTCGTACAATTCATCTAAAACATTACCCAGGCGGTCATCATTTAGATGCTCTGGCTTGATTCCGAATCCCAATAACTGCTCGGTCGTGACGCGAAGGACGCGAGCTTGCGAGCTAATCCTTTAGGGCTAATCCTTTAGGGCTTTGCCAGAGAAGAATTGCTCAAATAGGTAGAGTGGGGCTGAGACAAAGCCTAATCCATTGAGCAGCATTGCTTTGACTACTACTCCTATGCTTACTTTTTCTCGGGAGTCGATGCCTAGTCGCTGGTTTAATTGCTCAACAATGCCAATCTCATCGATCAATCCCGCAATGATTCCCAAATGGTCTAGATTCTCTACGCTTATTGCTGAATTGATGGCGACCTCTTTTTTATCTAGCTTAGTTTGGCTATATTCTAATTATTTTTAGCTCTGACAAACAGCGGAATGTGGGATTAAGGATACAACACCAGACTAGGGATTATTATTATCCTCCTATGGATACGTAGATATAGAGAGATAGAAATAGCCG
This sequence comes from Pleurocapsa sp. CCALA 161, assembly GCF_003003995.1. Lineage (GTDB taxonomy): Bacteria > Cyanobacteriota > Cyanobacteriia > Cyanobacteriales > Xenococcaceae > Waterburya. Next base: position 19,339 of record NZ_PVWF01000080.1, read on the forward strand.
TAGTAATTGTGTAGCGAACCATAGATTGCTTCTAACTTACTGCAAGTTTCTCCCCCAAGATATTAGGTGGTTAATACAAGCTACTTATTCTAAGTTATACAGTCTATAGTTTATGTCAAAAAAAGTTTTAGTTCTACGATATTAATCTCAAAGAAATACCCAACCTGTGAGGAAGTTGTAAAAAGACTTAGACCCATCTTCTTAATTGAGGGTGGTTTTTTTTATTGTCTATTTATCGCTACAAAGACTATGACAACCTTTAAACCAATTCACAATACATATGACCCTAACAGAGATGACCGTCCTAAATTAGTTTCTATTGGCGTAAGTTTAATCACCTACGAAGTGCATCACATAATTCAAAACGATCGCCATATAGAAATACCTGTCAAAGACGAAGTAGTTTATCTCATAGTTCCAAGAGAAATCCTACATTTACCTTGTGGAGGCGCATCTTATGACATTATTGCCGACTTGCTAGAAGCACAAGGTTATCTCAGAAAGCATTGGTCAATTATGTCAGTTTGGGAGTGTATCCCTGAAGACCAACATCCTTTTTAGTAACCCTCTTTTTATTTGTCTAAACACTTGAATAATTAATCAATTAAATATCACTATGAAAACTCATCAAGCAGAAGTAATAAACTGTGTAATTGCCAATACAAAGTATGGTCGCAAGCTTGTCCTCAACTGTAAGTTACTATCTGATAATTCTCAGGTAGCCTGTTGGAGTAATGAGCTAGGTAATAAACTATATCGCTCTAAGCATAAAGGCGATATTGTTGAGCTTATTGAATCTGACAAAGGTAAATATAGTGTTCTTGACAGAGAGCCACCTCACAATATAGGAGGGGAAGGATTAAAGCCTATTAAAGACATAATGCCCAATATACCCAAATCAAATGGCTATCTTAACAATGGCACTACTACTACTACTACTCAAGTCGCTTCTAGTGCTGTAGACGATTATCTTAGTAATGATTTGGGACTGCCAGAGTTACTAACAGATAAGCAGAAACATGATTTGTCTAAGCTGACTCAGGAACGGGCGAAGCTTTTAGTTTTCTGTATTGAGACTATGAAGAATGAAATGGATGCTAAAGGTTTTGAGTTTTATGAAAATTCAGTTCACTAAAGAACCAATCTATATTACGAGAACCAGAATTATATTCCTCTATCATCCTCTGATACTTCTCAAAATAGTTGAGACGGGTTTTGTTAAACTCAACCATCTGCTGTAGCTTACGGTGGACTGTTCCTTTCAGTTTTTCTGCTTCCGTATGTTTGTAACCAGTTTGGAATTTTTGTTCTAGCTGTTCTAAGTTTAGCTGGCTCAAATCTACTAACTGTCTGGGGGTGTCAGGAATAATAAACTCGCCAGCTACGATTGATTCATCTAGTAATTCTGATACCTCTTCCATTACCTCTGTAATATCCGTCTCTGGTAGTTCCTGGCGAATCTTAACTGCTAGTTTCTCTAGTAGCATCTGAGTCTTAGCAAACTCATTAGCAGCCGTATCTGGCAGGATAGCTTTATAAAGACGGGTAACATTGGCTGTGAGAGCAAAATAATTCTTTTTGACTTCCTCACTAACTACTACAGCTTCTACTGCTTCATTCCATACCTTAGCTCGCTCAAAAGCATCTTGGGTGGTATCTAGTTTGTGTAAGTCAATTCATTTTTGCTTACAGAAGTCTTTCGCTTCCGTAATTGCTTCTCTTAGTTCTTCAACCAATACAGTTTTAGGATTAACTGGGGTATCTCCCTCTTCTACACCACCACCAGAAGCAGAACCATAGATAGCTAAAGCATCCTGTAAGTTACGAAATACGCCGATATAGTCAACTATTAACCCGTTTACTTTTTCCTTGAAGACTCGGTTAGCCCTAGCTATAGTTTGCATCAGGGTATGATTCTTCATGGGTTTGTCTAAGTACACTGTAGAACAACTAGGGGCATCAAACCCAGTTATCCACATGGCACAGACAAATACTATTCTTAGAGGGTTGTTAGTATCTTTGAACTTTTCATCTAGTCCTGGTGACTCATTAGCTAACCTATAGCGATGGTGAGTAATATCTAAGCCTTTGTTTTGAAAATCTTCTACTTCATTTTGGGAAGAAGAAATAATTACCGCCATGTCTGTCTCTTCTACGTACTGGATTTTCTTCTGTAGCTGCTTGAGTTCAAACTCACTAACATTTGCTTGTGCTAGTTGTGTCTTTAGTTCATTTAGATATTGTTGCCAATAATGCTGTACCTTGTCGTACATCTTGACTGCGGTAAATCTATCGATAGAAATTACCATTGCCTTACCTTGAAACCCTCTAGCCAAGAAGTGAGTCACGATATCGGCAGCAATTTTATCTAAACGGTCATCTCTAACTATTAGGTTATATTCCCTGCTACACTGACGTTCTAGTAGGCTTTCTTGGTCTTCATCCAGCATGGCATTCTCAATGATGTCCCGTACATTCTCATTTAGGTCATCGTTAGTAAGCTGTAATTCGGGAATGCGGTTTTCATAGTAAAGAGGTACTGTAGCTTTATCTTCTACTGACTGACGGAAGTTATAGATACTGACATAATCACCAAATACTTCTCTGGTTCTTTCTTCACCTGCCATTAAAGGTGTACCAGTAAAGCCGATAAAAGCAGCATTGGGTAAAGCATTCCTCATGTTAAGGGCAAAGGTATCGTATTGGCTGCGGTGTGCTTCGTCCACTACAACGATAATGTCATCACGGTCTGATAGTTGGGGATAGGTTTGTCCCTTTTCCACTCTAAATTTCTGAATTATGGTAAAGACATAACGATGGTCTTCTTTTAATAGTTGCTTGAGGTGTTCTGCACTGTTAGCCCTAACGTTCTTTTCTGGTTCGGTAACAGCATCGGCATAGGCAAAGTTTTGATAAATTTGCTTGTCTAAATCATCTCTGTCCGTAATGATAAGGAACGTCCAGTTACCCTGTAGTTTACGGTGTATCTTCTGAGCAAAGAACACCATACTATAGGATTTACCGCTTCCCTGAGTGTGCCAAAAGACCCCTAATTTACCTTGGTTGTGCTGTATTTGTTTAACGGCATTAATAGCATTATTTACTCCTAGAAACTGATGATTCTTGCCGACTATTTTTATTAATTCGCCTTTAGTCGTATAGAAGAAGGTGAAGTTTTCAATGATGTCTAGCAGTAGCTTTTTATCACAAGTACCTCTAATAATAGTTTCTAGAGAGATAATTCCCTCTTCGCCTTCAGAGTTTATTTTCTTCCAGTCGCTGAAGTGTTCCCAGGATGAGGTTAGGCTTCCTATTCTGCTTTTACTGCCATTGGAGAGAATAATAAAAGCGTTATACCAGAATAGCTGCGGGATAGTTTGCTTATAGTCTCGTAGATTATCATCATAAGCTGCTTTTAGTCTTCTATGATGACGTTTTAGTTCGATAAATACCAGGGGTAAGCCATTGATAAAACCTAGTAAGTCAGTACGCTTAAGATACATTTCTCCCGTAATCCAGAATTGAGAGGCGAGAAAGAAATCATTGTTACTAGGATTATTCCAATCAATTACTTTAACTGTTTCTATTGCTTCTTCATCATTAGCATCTTGAAAGGTAACTTTAACCCCATCCTTAAGCAACCTGTATATCTCGCGGTTAGCATTTTCTAAACTTAAGGTACTGCGACTGCGGGTTAATTCTTCTACAGCTAAATCAATTGTTGCTGTTGATAAGTCAGGATTTAATCTAGTTAATGCTTTTCTTAACTGGGGTACTAAGACTAACTCTTTTCTACTGCTTCTGCCTAAAGAACTTTTATCGTCTTGCCATTCGTGGTAACAGTTAGCTGTTTTGTCCCACCCTATTTCTTTGAATAGTTCGATAGTACGTAGTTCTAGGGCATCT
>NZ_PVWF01000235.1 GCF_003003995.1 Pleurocapsa sp. CCALA 161
TTTCCAATCTGCTTCTGCTCCAGTACTAATCTAGTACTAAATACAATTCAAAGTTATCTGAATTGTATCTAAAGATTTAATTAGCGATCAAGGCGATTACGCTCCGCGTACCCTTCGGAATCGCCAATTTATCTAGAATAATTATGATCTGCCGAGTTTTTGTCTAATTCTATTGGTTAAAATTTTTAATTCAGGTAATTTAAGTTGCATGGCAATTAAACCAAAAATAATGATTGCCACAGTGCTAGCAAGACTTAATTCCAGCAACAGTAAGACAAGATTACCGTTACCGACAACCTGTTCTAATCCTTGACTAACTCCATAACTAACAAAACCTGCTACCGTCGTGGCGACAAATAAGCCTACAAGCTCTTTACTCCACTGTAATAAAGGCAAGCCGTTTAAACGACGATTTAAGATCCACAAAAAAGCAATCATCGAAATAATATTTACGCCAATAGTGGCTAAAAGTAATCCTGGCGCACCGAAAGAATTGACCAGCAAATAATCTAAGAGGGCATTTAATAAAATATTGATAATGCTGATTTTAAAAGGTGTCTTCGCATCTCCCAGGGCATAAAATACTCTGACTAAGATATCTCGCGCCATATAAAAAACCATGCCAAAACCATATACCACCAGCAAAGAAGCCACCAGCTCAGAGGCATTAGCATCAAATTGACCCCGCTCAAAAGCTAATTTAACAATGGGTAAGGCTAAGGACATAAAAATCGCCGTTAAAGGCAATAAGCTTAATGCACCTAAAAACAATCCTTGGCGAATTTTAACTTTCAACTCATCCCAATTTTCAGGAGCAGCTAAACGGGAAAAGATCGGTAAAAAAGGTACTAAAATGATGTTGGAAATGATCCCTAGGGGAGTCAACATAATAAAATTAGCACTGCTGATGGCAAAAGCTGCCCCAGCAATTCCTGAAACAAACTGTAAATCAATCGTCAGATTGACAGTAGACATTCCTGAAGAGACGATCGCTGGTGTCATAATCTTAAACACTTCCATGACTCCAGGCAGCCTCCAGTTAAACCTTAGTCGTAGTGTTCCCATCCCCAAGCGCCACTGGACAATTAGCTGTGCTAACCACTGTAATATTCCTCCTGCCACTGTGCCTCCTGCCAGCACAAGCGCTCCTAGCTGATAATACTCTGGAGTATTGATCTGTTCGCCAAATCTCCAGAGAATATAGCCAACCCCAAAAGTAAGAGTGATGCTGGATAACAAAGGGCTGATACTGGGGAGTAAATAGCTATCTACGGCGCTCAGGGTGCCAAAACCGATCCCAATCAAACCCGCTAGTAAAGCCAGAGGTGCCATGATTTGCAGTTGCAGGATGGCTAATTGCCTAGTTGTGGAAGCCAATTGTGATCCTGATAAATCAATGATGTTACTGGCAAAAACAACAATCAATATAGTTACTACCAATAAAGCAATACTGACCAAAGTACTAACCGTTTCCACAATTGGTGCAGCCATTGATTTATCTTTTTTGGCGAGTACGCTGACTAAGGCGCTGTGAAAAGGACCATTAATACCTCCTAACATGACTAAGAAAAAACTGGGAATAATATAAGCATAGGTATAAGCATTACTTACTGCACCAATACCAAAGGCAGCAGCTATTGCTAATTGACGCACAAAGCCAAATAGTTTACTTGCCAATGTGGCGATCGCTATTAACCTAGCAATGCTACCGATGGAGGGAGATTTTTTGTTGGCAGTCACGGTTAGAGTTGTAGATATATATAAGGATAGAGTCCGATATATTATACGGTTGTAAGATAAAGCTAGGTACAATTAGTCATTTAGTCTTCTATTCCCATGAGCAATGAGCAAGCTGGAATCTTCTTACCTTCAATTAATTGAGACTTTACTGAACAATCCGCAAGAGCAAGAGATTAATATTCTTAATGCTCATCCTCAGTTGGTCAATCAGGATTTTATTACCCGTTTGATGTCTGTAGGCGAAAAGCGCAGACAAGCTGGAGATCTTCATGCTGCCGAGCGGTTGCTTAATCTGGCGGGAAAGTTACTAAAGTTAGAAAAAACTAATACTTCAAATCGTCAACGCCAAGAGTATTTTGAGTTTTTAATGAATTTGCTACAGCAGATCTCCAATCGTTTACCTACAGCTGAAATTTATGCCTTAATCCGCAATAATCAGGATAGATTTGACCACAACACCACGAAGATTCTGGAATACTGGGCAAACGAAACGATTATTTCGGTTGAGCCAAATCAGGCAAAAGCGATCGCTAATGATTTAATTAATTTTGGTAATTTGGTTAGCTCCTACCCAGCAGGAGATAAGTCTAATAATCTTGAATTGGCAATCGTCGCCTATCAAGCAGCCTTGAAAGTTTATCTGCCGACAATTTATGTAAAAGATTGGGCGATAATTCAGTTAAACTTAGCTAATGTCTATCGAGATCGGGTTGTAGGCAGTCGTCAAGAAAACATTGAACAGGCAATTGCTACCTATGAGCTAGCATTAGAAGTAATCACCCGCGAAAAATATGCCTACATTTGGGGAAACATTCAGCGTAATTTAGGGATCGCTTATTCCTATCGCATCACAGGATCGCGAGCCAAAAACAGAGAAACGGCGATCGCCTGCTACCATCGAGCTTTATCAGTACATAGTCTTGCCGAATATCCTCAAGATTGGGCAGCATCTCACAATAACTTAGGCGATATTTATCCAAATCGTCTAGAAGGCGAAAAAGCCGAAAATATGGAAATTGCGATCGCCCATTTGGAACAGGCTTTAACTGTTTATACCCTAGCCAACGATCCTAATCGCTGGGCGATGCTGCAAAACAACCTAGGCAACGCTTTCCAATTCCGCGTTAACGGGGATCGAGCCAATAATCTTGAACGCTCGATTTCTCATTATCAAAACGCTTTATCGATTCATTCTTTAGAGAAATTTCCTTACAACTGGGCAATGCTCAATAATAATATCGGTGGGGCTTATCGTTCACGAGTAAAGGGTGATCCAGCAGCCAATAGACAGCAAGCGATCGCTTTTCTCAATAAAGCTTTGCTTATTTACACCAAAGATCGTTTTCCTCGCCAATGGGCAGAAATTCAGAATAACATCCAGAATATTATAAACAATTAACAATGAGCAATGAACAGTGAACAGTGAACAATGAACAATGAACAGTGAACAATGAACAGTGAACAGTGAACAATGAACAGTGAACAGTGAACA
>NZ_PVWF01000007.1 GCF_003003995.1 Pleurocapsa sp. CCALA 161
TTAGAGCTATATTATTTGCTACTTGCGAACTATACCTTTGGTATTGATTTTTGAGCAAAATCTTCGAGTCACAATATTACTTATGACAGAAGTTGCTAGAGTAAATTTCTCATAACATGTTTAATGTAATCATAAACTAAATATCTTACTGGATGGGGGTTGTACCGTTGTGACCCATTGCCGAAAACCGAAGGAGAGCGAACTGGCAGGTTTTTAGACAGTTTAGACAGTTAAGTTGAGTTAGTTAGGTGTGGAGTTTTTATCGCTTCCTCCACTTAGTTACTACCGAGGGAAGGCGCAACCCTTCATCAAAACGGTCTTAGGTAGTAAACGTACTCTAACTCATATGATCTTACGATCAACAAATACAGATTACATCATGCTTATTCCCTTAGCCTATTCTTGCAAGTAGCCCGAGGTTCTTTTGGGCTACTTGCGCTATTCATTGATTGTTATCTATCGTCTTTAGCACCATCTAAATTAATATCTTTAACATTCCTGGCAATCCGAGAAAGTTCACTTTTCTCATTGATCGAAACACGAGATGGTGAACCACTAATAATTCCCTCATAATTACGAAAGGATTCTTTAATGTAAGGAATTTCTGGAGCATCAGAACTAATTACATATTCTCGAATTCCCTTGTCATGCCATGAACCACGCATTTTAAATACGTTCATTGCCCGTGACATTTCTCCGCGAATTTCGACATACTGCAAGAGAATAATAGTGTCGGTAATGGTGGAAATATGAGATTCCGTAATGGAATTAGCTCCCAAAAATTGATCGGTAGTGTTGGTGAAAAAGCCTGTAATTTCTTCCTGTTTGGCATAACCCGTAACTCCAATCACAAACTGACGAAAGGCATTATTGGTAACCCCTCTAGCCAAGGCAGAAAGAGAATCGATCGCAATTCGTGAGGGTTTAAAATCCGTAATCTCTGACTTAATCATTTGCAGGTGATCTTCTAAACCTGCTGATTCTGGATAGCAGCAGAGCAATTTTAATAGTCCTTTGCGCTCCATTTCCTCAAAATCTACGCCCCAGGAAGAAGCATTACGGGATAGCTGCGCTCTTGATTCTTCATAGGCAAATAATACTGCTTTTTCTCCCTGACGACAGCCTTCTTCTAAAAATTTACTGACCAATAGAGTTTTGCCTGTTCCTGTTGCCCCTGTCGCCAAGATAATCGAATCTTTAAAGAAACCTCCTCCACATAGTTTATCCAGGGTTTTGACCCCAGAAGAACGACGCACGTTAGAAGAGCGCTGAGTAAGACGCATTGCCCCTAAGGGGAAAATATTAATTCCATCATTAGTAATAGTAAAGGGATATTCTCCCTTCATGTGAGTTGTTCCTCGTAGCTTAAGAATCTCAATCGTACGACGGCGACGCTCCCCTTCTAAAACATTACGAATAATAATTACATTGTCGGAAACAAATTCTTCTACGCCAAAACGCGCGATCGCTCCATATTCTTCGACTCTTTCGGTGGTCAAAATCGAGGTGACATCTAGCTGCTTGAGCCTTGCTACCAAACGAAATATTTCGCGTCTTACCACTGAAGCAGCATCGTACTGCTGGAATACTGCTGTGACTGAGTCGATAGAAACCAGCTTGGCTTTATATTTACGGATGGCATATTGAATACGTTCAATTAGCGCAGAAAGATCAAAATTACCAACCACTTCTTGTCCTTCAGGATCGGGAGAAGCATCAAGAATAAATAGCTTACCGCAATCAATTAAATTCTGTAAGTCCCAACCAAAACTAAAGGCGTTCTCAATGATGTCTTTCGGTGATTCTTCGAAGGTAACAAAAATTCCTGGACAATCAAAAAAATCAATGCCGAGATAGAGAAACTGCACCGCCAGCAAAGTTTTTCCTGTACCTGAAGTTCCACTGACCAAAGTAGTTCGCCCAATAGGCAAACCACCATGGGTAATTTCATCAAACCCTTCAATCATCGTACGGGTCTTGCGCACTCCTTGGAAAGCAAGTTCTTCTGGCTGAGGTTGATCGGTGGAATTTGGTGCGTTCATCTAAAACAGGACTAATGATGTTCCATGTTTAAAATTAATTAATAATAACTAATTTTAAACAATATTTAATAATTAGTATAATATTTTACATGTAATCAACCATTTGATTTTACAATCTTTGTTCGCGGATTTCTTCGTAGAGTAAATCTAAACCAATTAGCACTTTTTCGCGATCGCTTAAGTCACCAATAATTTTCCGTACAGGAGGAGGCAAAACCTTTGATAAGGTGGGAGTGGCTAAAATCTTGTCTTCTTCGGCTAATTGAGGATTTTTTAACACATCAATCACTTTGAGAGCGTATACGCCCTGAAAATCTTTCTCTAAAATGTTTTTGAGCATTTTCAAAGCTTTGACTGAATTCGGAGTGTTTCCTGCTACATAGAGCTTCAGTACGTAGGTTTTTCTAAATTGATCCATAATACCTAACAATTTATCAACTATTATCCTAGAGTGATAAATTGAAAAATTTGCTTAAGAAACACTAAAATATTTTAAATAATTAATTTAGCTTAAAATTGAACACTTATTCTACTGTAAATAGCAAATTCATTGAGGCATCCGATTCAGGAATCGAGCGCCGATACATTTCGCATAGATGAGAGATGATATCAATTAAAGGTAAGCGATAGTCTAGCAGAATATCATCATTTCGCCCCTCTATTTTTAACTGGTGTGCAAAGTCATCCATCAAATCCATGTGTATTTCGAGAATTTGCGAAGTGGAAATGTCGGCAAAAAAAGCGCGATCGACAAACTCGTCGATTAATTTATTGATTTCTGTATCATGAGTAAAATAAATTAGTAATATGTGGCGATAGCTTTGACTGATTTTAGCTGCTAATTCTTTTTGCTCTAGTTTAGATAAATTAGGCCAAAATGAATCAGGATTGCGCTTGTAAAAGAAACCTAAATAACCCAGTCTTTCTTTCAACTTGTCCGTTAAACGTCGTTGCTGGGCAATTAAAGATCTTTGTACTTCTGCTTCTTGATGTGGTTTGCAAGCAGAAAGTATTTCAGTTTTACTACCAGGGGTAAGGCTAATAAATTTATTAATCGCCAGATTTATGTAAGAGTTTATTTCTTTAAGCTGTTTGGGATAAAGCTTAATCTCTGCTTGATGGTAAATGTTGCTAGTTTCTAAATCTATCATGCATGCAGCTAAATCATCAGCTTCGGTTTCCCAACTACCCGCTTCTGCTTCTATAACAATTGTCGGTAGCAAAATTTCTGCTTGCCAAAGCCGATTAATTACCAAATCGAGATGCTCATTGAAACTCAACACAAGACAGTCAATCTGCTCGTTATGATCGATCACAAAGTCAGCCAAATCTTCCATCAGATCAATACACTTCAGCTCGTAGCGATCGCCATTCAACAATTTACTAACCCAATCCTGTAGTGGCTGCTGAGTCGCAAACAAGCAGACTTGTAACTTAGTTGGTGTAGTTTCGAGCGAAACATAATTATCTTGATGGTCTAACATTGTAGAAGGCAAAGGTTAATACTTATAAACAAAAAAATTTAATTTGATGCTGAAGTCTAGCAGTAGTCATTGTAGGACAAGCGTTGCGTAAGATGCTTAGGCACGACGACGTAAAAATCAGAACGAAATAACTTTAAAATTTCATTCTTTAATAAAAATTTAACATTTAATGCTAATTTTTGCAGATTGTAATAAAACATTACCAAAGACGAATGCATTTTATTGACAAAAAACACTATTATGTTTCGTATCAACTCAATTTTTGATTAAAGCGAAGTTTAATTTTTAAGAAAATGTTGATTTAAATTAAACAGAATGCTAAATCAAGATGCCAGTTTTTTGTTACTTGAAGCTGTGACTTAAGTTTGAGAGATAAGATAATAAGTGGGAAAAATATTGTCATAAAAGCTTATTAATCATTTCAAAGCTGGCTAAATATAGAATTTTTTTAAATTTGAGCGAATCAATTAAGTTTAAATTCAAGTGAATGCTTATTTAAAGAATTGAACTTGTATTCAAATAATATAAACAATATGTTTTAAGTTTAATTACTTATGTCTAATCATTCTTGCTCTCTAAAAGAATTTATCGATCCGCTGCCGATTTGTCAACCAGATACAGATTTGGGCAATATATTGAGTATTTTTCAGCATTCAAATTGTAAAATGCTGGCAATTTCTCAGGGTAAATTAGGTTGGGGGATAATTAACTCTGAGGATTTATTATCTTTAGTTGCTGAAGTTTGGCTAGGCGGTCGCTTGAGAGTAACTAGTCATCCTCGAAATTATATGCATCAGCAAAACAAGAGCTATCGATTGATTCCAGAGGTAAAAACCTTGATCAAGCCAGCAATGGTATACCAAGCTGATACCAAACTAAACGAGTTTCTGGGTTATTTAAAATACAGCTGTTTACTCACCCAAGAGCAAGTTTGTTTAATTGTTAATCAACAAGGAGAGTTACAGGGAAGACTCAACAAAGACAAAATTATTGAATACTTAGCATCGGCATCTTGGGCAGTGGAGGATAGACAATTATCTCCAAGTCTAGATTACCTAACTACTTTGCTGGAGGCGATCGCTCTACCCAGCAAGATCGAGACACCAGAAGGGCAAGTAATTTATACTAATCGACTTTGGCAACGGTTAATGATAGAGAATCAATCAGCATCCTCTGAAGTTGAGCTAAACGAGATGACACAATGGTTGATCGATAGACAAGAAGACTCCGTAGCAGCCGATCCACAAAATAGTCGATCTAGTTCGATTCGCTTAGATGTGAGTGAAGAATTAGAATCAGACCAAGATTCTTTGAATATTGAAATTACCCAGATATCAAGCTGGAATTACTTAAATATACCTTTGATTAGCGATCGCCCTAAACAACTCCTCAAGGAGAATACTGCTGCGCGAGGTGCAACTAGTCCTTTAGGGCAGATAACTTCGTTTCCTCAAGAATTAACTGGCGCGTCTGGCGAAACAGATCCGCAGGATAGTCACCAGCAGACAGCAACAGAAAAGTCACACAATTTAGTCTTAGCCACTCCTAAGATCAAGTTTGCCTCAACGGCTAATGATTCCACATCTACTCCAGAAATATCTGTATATCAGCTTTTAGCTAACGTGAGTCATGAGCTTAAATCACCGTTAACGGGCATCATAGGTTTGATCGGCTTACTTCAAGGAGAAAAACTCGGCAATCTCAATCAGCGTCAGGCTCGCTATGCAGAATTAATTTACCGTAGTGGCAAAAAAATGATCGGGGTGGTTGATGATCTATTGCAGTTAACCGCTTTAATTACTGATCAGCCAAGAGACTTAGAATTAATTGACTTAGAATCTCTCTGTCGCCAGCTTCACCAAGAAGTTTTAACCAAAGTTCACTCAATGCAGGCAAGATTGAACTCGGCAGTTGATCTTCCTCAACTCAAGTTGAGTATTGAGCTGGGTAGTGAAATAGCGATCCCGAAGGGTACGCGGAGCGTAATCGCCAATAAATTGCTTTTATCCTCTGTACTGTCTCATTTGATGCTGGAAGCAGTGGATGGTAGCGCAACTATTAAGCCATTAAAGATTCAGGTTAAAAGCTTATCCAAACTCACGGCAGTAATGATTACTGGGGAAGCAATTTCCACCACAGCAAACCCAGGTTTAAACTTGATGATTGCCAAATGCTTATCCAAACCACTGGAAGCGAAAGTGACTCATGCTTGCTCGACGACAAGTTGCCAATTTACCTTACTGTTGCCCAAAAAGAAAATTCAACTCTCAGACGAATCTGCTGCCAACAGCACAACAAATCTAACTATTCTCTGTCTTTATCCTGATTTAGAAGTTATCGATTCTCAAGCAAGCCAGAGCTGTAGCTCAAACTTCAATCTCAAGAGTTGGTCAGATAATTATGTAGAGCAAACTGGTTATCAACATCGCATTATTGAAGCCGATAGCTTAGAACAAGCTCATAATCTAGCTCGTATTTGGCAACTTGACGCTATCATTTTAAATGGTTATCAGATTGCACAACCAAGTCTTTACTTGCGATCGCTCCAAAAATCTGAACACCTTGCTAATCTTCCTTTGATCACCCTGGATACGAAAACTACGGAAGCTGCCAACCAAATAAAAGGTCTAAATGTCTATCCTTGTTTAATTTCTGCTCAACAGTGTAATGTTGACGACTTAATCCAGGTCATTCAGATTGCGAGCAAATCTAGATAATGAGAATGAGCAATCAGCAGGGATTAGTCAGCTATGGAGGGTAAAAACTGTAATTTCTGGGCGACTGCCAATTCGCATCGGTAAATTAGTCATACCCAAACCACGATTAGTATAGGTGATAGTATCTTCAACTTGATTTAATCCTACAAAGTATTTTCGACCGCCATAGGGTAATACTAAAGGAGCGAAAAAAGGAATTCTAATCTGTCCTCCATGAGAATGACCCGATAGTTGTAGAGCAAATTTATGAGTCTTGGCACTTGTTTCAATATAATCTGGTTCATGAACTAGAAAGATCGTAGGGACTTGCTCAGGTAGATGGTCGAGAATCTTGTTTAAATTTGGTTTACCCCAATAAGGATCGTCTATTCCTGCAAAAGCTAGTTTTTTTGACCCGCGCTCGACAATATAAACCTGATTATCTAAATTATCGATTTTACTTTGCACCAGAATTCGTTTGAGCAATTTTATTTTTTCAGAATGATCGTGATTTCCCAAAACCGCTACTATGACTGTTTTTGCTTGAAGCTGACTTAACTGCTGCTGTAGCTTCTCTGCCTGAAAACGGCTATGTTTGCTCACAATATCTCCCGTAATAGCGATCGCATCAGGCTGCTGCTGGTTAACTAACTGGATAATTCTGGCAAACCGAGATTCGGGCATATATCTACCACTGTGCAGATCGCTGATTTGAACTACTTTAAATTGGTCAAATGCTGGATCTAAATGAGGAATTGTTAGTTGAATTGGCACAACTTCGATCCAATTAGGCTCTATTTTTATGCCGTAAATGTAGCAGCAAAGAAATAAAATAACGGTTATTAATGCTGATTGTTTAAGCCATCTTTTAATTTTGCGTCGAAATTGAAGATGTTTCATATTCAGCATAATCAAAATATTTAAATATTTTTGAATAAGAGAAAAAGCTCTTCTATAGTATTCTTTCTTTACAAGTTTTGAATTGTAGTAATATTACTGAGCAAACAATCATTGAGTAACTAAGCATAATTATTTGTATATTTTTTGAGAAACTTTATCGGGCGATCGCGAAAGTTCCAAATATAGCAAATACTAGAAAATGTTAGGATGTTTTGTTTAACTGATACCTACTACCTATTTGCGAAGCTTCTTGAAGCAGTCGCTATACTTGGGCAAAGCCCAAGACCGCGCGTGACCGAAGGGAATCCTTTAGGGCTTCGCTTATCCTTTAGGACTACCTTCGAGCGGCTCACCCTGATTATCTATCGCTAATTTTGTACGGCTATAGAAGAATAAGCTTTTTATGATGCATCTCTACTGAGTAATACTACAGTCTGGCAGAGGTTTAAGATCCCTTTCTCGACAGGTTTTGCCGTGACAACTACTTAAATTAATCATGCGTTTAGCATATTCTTTAATTACTTGAGGCTGAATTACATTAGCCAAGTTTTCTAGTTGATAAGGATCTTGTCTGAGGTTGTAGAGTTCTTGCTCACTAGTAGCATATTGAACATAGGTACAGTTTGAACTTCTCAGACCTTTATAGTCAGGGATTATAGGAATCGTTTGACGATTTAATTTATGCTGTAGGAAAAAAACCTGTCGCCATTGAGCAGGTATCGGTATATGGCGGCGAAGCAAGGGAACAAGAGAGCGCCCATCAATAAAATTTGGGGTGTCTGCCCCTGCCAGTTCGGCAAAAGTAGGAGCTAAATCGAGATTTCCCACAATTTGATCTCTAGTTTCCCCCATAGGAACATCTGGCCCTGTGACATATAAAGGTAAATGAATATCCTCTTCATAAGCCGTTTCTTTGTTGGGAGGCAGTCGGTGTTGCCCCAGATGATACCCGTTATCTGAGGTAAAAATAATATAGGTATTATCTAATTGACCGTTGGCTTTAAGCGTGTTTACTAGAGTCACTAATCCTTCATCTACCGCCTGTAGCGATCGCAATCTTTTTTGATAGAGTCGATCAATCCGATTTTTTTGTGCCTGGCTTAATAAAGGAAGTTCGCGGATATATTTGGGCTTATCCTCAACGTCTGCTTCATTAAAGGAGGGCGTGCGCGGAGCAAAAACATCAGGAAATAGCTCACTGTGACGTGGTGCGGGAATTGCTGGTTGGTGAGGGGCGAAATAGGCAAGATAGAGAAAAAAGGGTTGCCGATCCTTGGCTGCTTGATTGATAAACTCTTGAGCTTTACTAGTATAAACATCAGCACTGTAGTCTTCAGGGCGATCGCCATATTCAACGAAAGAGCCATTTTCATTTAAAGTATATTTGTAGCCCATATAGCCACTATCATAAATGGGACTAGACCATTCATCCCAACCCGCAGGTACATAATTTTTCGGGGCTTGGCGAGGATAACCATTAAAGTATTTGCCGATATAAGCATTACGATAGCCTTTTTGCTGTAGCCAAGTGGCTATTGTCGATTTTTCTAACCCATGGCGATAAAAATAGATAAAGCTGCCGTCGCTCTTTTTGTTGCTATAAACCCCTGTATTGTGGGCGTATTGACCACGCAGAATAGTTGCTCTAGAGGGACAGCAAAGGGAAACATTGACAAAATAGTTGTTAAAGCTAACTCCTCCATCAACCATCAACGATTTTACCTGGGGCATATAGTCAACCTCAGCATTATCAAGATCGTCCGTTAGGATCAAGACAATGTTAGGTGAATTGTTTGCCTTAGTAGCAGTTATGTCCCAAGGCATACTAGCAATGAAAATCACAATTATCAAACTGAGACTCAGACTAAGCGAATACTTAAACTTTAATAATTTGGTCAAGATTTTCGTACATGCTCCTTATTCACAAGATGATGTTCAAATAACTGAAAAAATTGCTCATTAAGAAACAATCTTCAGAAATAACTAGTCGAGTAATCAATTTTGCCGAAACATTGTAAAGAACTGGAATTTATGGGGATTAATTTTTATCATTAAAATATTAATGTTCTTCCAAACTTTTAGGTTATCTCACCGCTCTGGCAACTAGAATTCCTATGTAGAGACAAAGAAAACCTAAAATGGCACTTCCTAACCAATAAGCAATTGCCTTTAGTACCCAAAATAGTTTCATTTGCGTTTGCCAGCTAGATCCTCGCAAAAGATTCATAGCATCGAGTTCGTAACTTGAAAAAGTAGTGTAAGAGCCTAAAAAACCAACAGTAATTAATAAACCAATTTCGGGAGAAATCAACAGTGTTCTTTCTGAAATTAATGTTGTGATTAACCCCATCAAGAATGAGCCGGTTAAATTAACCAACATAGTAGCGTAGGGAAAAGCTGTACCCAGAGTTTTAGCTACCCAAATACTTAAATAGTAACGACTTAAAGCCCCTGCAATTGCCCCTAAACTAACGGCAAGTGAATTACGAATTGATGGTTTTTGAAACACTTTGAGAATTGGTATTAGCTACAATTATGAGAAAATTTATGGGCTTTAATAATTAAAATAAGCTTTAATAAGTAGCTGGGGGGAATTAAATATAAAATAACGGATTCTTATTTTTCTCCCCTATCTCCACTACTCCACTACTCCACTACCTCACCTCAGTCTTTAAATTAATCATGCCTGACTACTTATCTATTTTATAATTGTGTATTCGCCATAAAATACCCAAAGTAATTTGTTTGGTTAGCCAATAAAGTACAGTCAAAATAATAAAAGTAATAATTATTACCAGTAAAGGTTTTTTAGTAGTTAAATTGTCGATCGCCGAAACCAAGACAATATCAGGCTTAATCACAAAATCCCAACTATTGAAGCGGAGAAATCTACCTAGATAGATTCCTACAGCACACAGAGCATGAACTAGGATTTCGCTGGCTAAAACAAATTTTTTAGCACCTTGTTTTTCAAGATAACGACTTTGATTGAGCAAAGAAATTACGTAAGCTTCCCAGCCGATAAATATGGCAAATAAATGTAAGGGAATAAAAATCAAAGTAGTGACCCAAATTGAGTAACCTGCGCGAATTGCCTCAATCAAATGTATGATATCAGTCAGCAAATAAGCAGCGTTAGGCAGAAAAGCAATAAAAATAATCAACCCCACCCACCAAAGAGGAGATCGCCGAGCTGTTCTCGCCCCACGTCTGGGAAATCTAGTAAATAACCACAAGCTAAGAGCTAGAGGAATAAAAGCTAAGAATAAGTTCCAAACAATCCAGCCACTATGTTGATTAAATGCTTCAAAGGCATTGGCAAGTATGGATTTCATTTTAATCTTGGGCGAAAAAATAAATTATTCTAGTGTAATACCTTATTTAATTTTAGTAATGTTAATAACTGGTTTTGGGGACGATCAACAATCAGGAATTTTTTTAACCGATCCAGCCTAATAGATTAGGACTTACGCAGTGAAACGAAAAATCAAGTCTTGACAGGGGTAAAGGTTAAAGGACAAAGGGAAAAATAAATCCTTTAACCTTTACCCCTTAACCTTTTCCCAGTCTCAAACGAAAACTGGGTGCGTAAGTCCTATAGATGTAAAATAACCGCGATCGCTCCTCCAGCAATTACTAGCCAGACGGAGTTCATTTTAAAGCGAAATACGGCGATCGCACTGAAAATTGCCAACAATACAGTCAACCAGTCTATAAGTGCAGCGCGTCCTAAAATATAGGTAACTCCAACCATTAATCCCCAGGATGCAGCATTGATACCATCTAAAAATCCTCCAGTCCAAGGAGATTGACGTAATCGACTCACCCAAGGGTTGATTATGCCCACCAGCAAAAAAGCAGGTAAAAAAATTCCTACTGTTCCAGCGATCGCTCCTGCATTTCCTGCTAGTAAATAGCCGACAAAAGTTGCCGTAGTGAATACAGGCCCTGGTGTAATTTGTCCAATCGCCACGGCATCCAAAAGCTGTTGAGATGTGAGCCAATGATTGCGTTCCACTAAATCTTGTTGCAAAAATGCCAGTAAAACATAGCCACTGCCGTAAAGAATACTGCCAATTTTCAGAAAAAACCAAAAAACGCTGCCCCAGCCAATAATTGTCCCTTTTCCTGCTGCCAACATTCCTAAAGGAAGTAATAGTCCGTTGTTTGTCCCCCGATCATAGCGCCAGTTCTTAATTAGCATCACGGCAATGGCGATCGAGAGCAAGCATAAAATTTCGTTAAATCCAGCAAAATAGCTAGCGATCGCGACAATTCCCGCAATTCTAGTGGGATTATCTTTGGCAGCTTTTTTACCCAGTTTCCATAATGCCTGAAGCACGATCGCAATAATTACTGGTTTAATTCCGTAAAGCAACCATTCTACTTGAGGTACAGTTTGATAGCGAACATAAACTATTGCTAGTAACCAGACTAAAGCCGTTGCGGGGAGAATAAAGCAACTTCCTGCCACCAGCAAACCTGCCCAACCTGCGCGTTCGTAGCCAATATGAATTGCTAATTCTGTGGAGTTAGGGCCAGGAAGTAAGTTAGTTACCCCAATTAAATCTAGTAAATTCTCTCGACTCATCCACTGTCGCCGTTTGACCACCTCATCATCCATCATAGCGATATGTGCAGCAGGGCCGCCAAAGGCGATCGCGCCTAGGCGAAGAAACACCTGAGCGAGTTCTTTTAATCGTTGATTTTGTTGATGACGACTCATTATGGGTTACACAGAGAGTTAATTTTTTCCCATAAAATTACTCTATTTCAGCCATCATTTTTTTTCAAGACGATCATCGGATACTGAAAATACTGAACAAAGAAATTAGGAAACTTTTCCTCAAGATTGTATAAAAGAGTAAACATTTTTTCCCCCAGTTTATTATTGGGAATTAAAATTTTTTGGTGATGGGAGTAAAAAGAACGCCAGGGAAATATCTTAACTTCAGCTTCATCCTCAAAGCGATTCCACCAGCTAATTGGATGAGTAAAGCCATATAGTTCTTCTTCTTTAATAGTGGTATTACTTAACTTTTTCCAGATTCGCTTCAGTTGACGCAAGGGGGACACAAAATACTCAATTAAAGTGTGGGGATTTCTATAGACAATAATTATTGGTTGACCTGGTTTGGTGACCGCAATTAGCTTTCTGACCGCTTCTTCTTGCTTTTGTTTGTCTATATGATAGATGGTGTGAAGACTAATAGCACAATCAAATAGGTTCTCTGCTAATTCAAGCTCAAAAAAGCTACCGTGTAAAAATACCCCGCGATCGCCAATTTTTCGTTCTGCATCAGCTAAAGCTTGCGCTGATAAATCTACACAATATCTTTGCTGGAAATTTTGCGAATAATCTAAATATTCTTGATAGGGAATAGGTCCAGATGCCATATCCAGCATCTTATCTCCTTGAGGAGGAATGTGCCTTGCTACTCTTAGTCGGCATTTGTCGTTATATTCTTGAGCTAGTTCGCGCAGATCTTCATATCTTTTGGTGTCTTCGTATATATCTCCTTCTGATTGCCAACCAACCGTGTTGTAAAAATCAGATATGTTCTTTTCGGCACTATTCATGACCAAACCTACACTTTTAACTGAGAAATTTAGTAATTTATTATAGGTTATGTGTCAACCTTGAAGAGTCCTTGACACTCTTCAAGACATAAACTGTATTAAATTTGAAGTACAAAAAGGGTTTAGATGACGTTATTAGTACTTTAGTTAGATTCACTTGGCAGGGCTAACAGATATGTTGCTATAAACGTATAAACAAAGCAGCTTGAAATATTTACTGGTAATTATGAGTGAACAACAAGATCATCAAACATTTGAAGAAGACGGTACTCGTCCAATTGCTAGTGGAGAGATTGAAATAGCCGAGACGTTCGAAGAAGATGGAGTTCGTCCGATCGCCCAAAGCCCAGATTTCTTGCTCACCAACAGCCAAAATGAGGAAGCGCTTTCCACACCTAATAGTAGTTTAGATGCAGATGGAGTAATTGAAGTAGATGGAAAACGCCCTGTTGATAATAGTGAGGTTAAGGTTGTCGATACTTTTGAAGCAGATGGCACTCGTCCCATTATGGCTAATAAATATCAGATAGTTGATACTTTAGATATTGACGGAAATCGTCCTATCACCTCTGAATCAAATTTAAATACATAAACCCAAAGCGATCGCTTCTTAAAAAGGGCGATCGCATAAGTATACCAATTTCTCAAAGTAGCTGGAAAGATCAAAAATATTCTGAGAGCCAATGAACAGGCTTAAATATCCATCTTCACCATTGAAATAGCAGCAGATAGTACTCATGAGTTTATTATCTAACTTGAAGTTAATGAGTCAATACAATCAATGGATGAATCAGAAGATCTATCAAGCTGCTCAACAATTGGGTGACAATAAAATTAAACAAGATCAAGGGACATTTTTTGGCTCGCTCTTTGGTACGCTCAATCATATTTATGTAGCGGATATTATTTGGTTAAGACGATTTGCACAACATCCCCAAAAGTATCCAAGTCTTAATCCATTACCAGAATTATCTAGCTATACAGCGCTAAACCAAACTGTAGCTAATAATCTAGAAACGCTAAATCAATTAAGACAAGAGTTAGACAATATTATTATTAATTGGTGTGAAGAAATAAATTCTCAAGATTTAGAAGATGACCTTTCATACACCGATACTAAAGGTAATTCTTACCAAAAAAACTTTGGTCAATTAATACATCATTTTTTCAATCATCAAACCCACCATCGCGGACAAGCTTCTACATTAATTAGCCAGCAAGGATTAGATCTGGGCGTGACAGACTTATTGAAGATTATTCCTGAGCAATAAGACTTTTAAGTAAGTGCAATCCTAACTTAGGAGATCAGCAAAAATACTTAGTCGCTTTTTTTTCCTCTTTTCTGCCCTCAAAAACTAATAGAAATCTTATTTAGCAGTAGGCTGAAACTTAATGATTTTGGTTAAAGTACTTTAATATATTTTAAAATAAAAAAAGTTATAGCTATTTATTAAACCTATATCTTGATAATGTTTTATTTGAATAAAATAAACAAAAAGACGCTAATTGCTCTAATCACTGGATTTGCCATAGCTGTTAGTACAAATAACTTAGTTTATGCTCAAAGCCCAGGATTTAAAAATATCAGTAGTCAGGCATTAGATAAGACTGCCCAATTCACCATTGCTCAGGTATATCAACAATTAAATTTTGATAACAACTACTATCAAAATTTATCTGAGGCAGATAACTTTTATCGCCAAGGCAATCTTAATCAAGCAAAAGAAATTCAACAGCGCGTCAAGCCTGCATTTAATTCAACAGAAACTTTTCCTTCTGCCTTTGATGACGCGGGCAAGCTAGATGCTAGAGGACAACAATCTTGGCAAAATATTAATACTGCTATAAAAAATGACCCAGAATTACCAGAGCAAGTGACAGCCCAAATTTTTGAGCCATTACAAAGTTTGATTAAAGACAATCCTGGTTTTATTCCTGGTCATATCTTACTTGCAGATACTCACGATTTATATGGCGAAGAGGAACCCGCTTTAGAAGTAATTGAAAAAGCTTCAGAAATGTATCCTGCTAGAGAAGATGTTTTAGATACCAAGATTGATTTGTTATTACTTTATGATCAACCCTTAGAAGCTTCTATTGCAGCGCGAGAATTTGCTTTTAATAATCCTAATCATCCCAACAGTAAAGCTTATCAAGAAGCAGCCAATCAGTATTTTGCTCAGTACAAAAAAAAGCTCAACAGTAAAGTTACTACTTCTGGGATTCTCGGTACTATTGGTCAGGTAGCTACAGGAAACGAATTTGGTGCGTTAGAAATTGGTCAGGTTTTATTGGCAGGAGAAAAAGCAGCAGGACAGTCTTTTGCTCAGAATATTAAGGCTCAATCCCAGATGGTCAATAATAACGAACAACTCAAATATATTAATGATGTTGGGCAAAAATTAGCCAAATTAATGGGTCGAGATGAATTTGATTATGAATTCAATATTATTGAAGACCCCACTCCTAACGCTTTTGCTCTGCCAGGAGGCAAGATATTTTTTCATACAGGAATGCTAGAGTTAATGGATTCTGAGGCGGAATTAGCAGGGGTGTTAGCCCATGAAATAGCTCACTCTGTTTTGTCTCATAGCTATAAGCAGATTGGGGAGAGTGCTTTAACTGGTACAGCTGCTAATTTAATCTCCAGTGTGTTGGGCAACGAGGCAGGTGCAGTGTCTAATGTGGGAGGATTACTTTTAAGTCAGAAATTTAGTCGCGATAAAGAAAAACAGTCCGATATTTTGGGTTTGAGAGTATTAGACGCTGCGGGATATTCAGCCGATGGCTTATATAACGTGATGGCAAAACTCAAGAAAGTATCTGGTGGTGGAGCAACTTTATTGTCCAGTCACCCTGCTTCAGAAGAAAGAATGCGTTATTTAGAAGAGTTGATTCAGACTAATGGTTATAACCGCTATGGTTATGAAGGTGTAGATGCTTATCGCCAGGTATTTCCTCGGTAGGATCTAGGATCTACTATCTAGTTAACCATAACTCAGAGAAACTAAGAGAGGGCGAACAGCAGTTCGCCCCCTCAGAAAATCCTATCCAGATTCAGCTTGACGAATTAAATATTGTTCTCGATTAAATTCTTTTTGTTCCTCAGTTAAGATGCTGTAATTATCAATTGGTGGACGCATATCCCATTGAGTCTCTGCAAACATCAATAAGTTGGCGCTCATTAATAAACCAGTGGCGAGAAATTGCCAGCCTAGACAAAAAGGTAAGATAGCTATTCCCAGAATATGAAATAATCCTGACACAATAAAGGCACGCGATCGCAATCCAATTCCTGTGCAAAAATAACCCATGGCGCTCAAACCTAGCCATAAATGACATAGGTGCATCAAAACTGTCCCAGAACCACAGTAAATGCCAAAATTGGTAATAGCTACACCACCAAGCATCAGGATTATCCAGGCGTATAGAACCCAGCGCAACCGTTCAACTTTGACCCAAAAATGGGTGAGCATAGTCATGCCTGCCGTACCAACTACGGTTAATATAGACCAAAAAGTAGCTTGTGTTACCCAGTCAATCGGCGCAAACTGAGCTGTGAAAAAGATAACTGCGGTGATTAAGCCCCAAACCATAAAAACCTGGTCAATTCTCGTATAAATATTCTGAAATAAAGTCTTATTGCTAATCTGCAATCTTAGTTTTAGTAGTCCTTGACGATCCTGAAAATCTAATGCGTGCTGTTTACGACGGATAATTGGCTTGGCAGAGTTAAACAATGGCATCTAAATTGTAAATTTATGTGGAAGTGAATTGTCTGGCTTTAGTTTGATTCACCTTATTTTCATAATTATATATATATCTAAGGATAGATAACTTATGGTAAATTCGATTGTATATACACAGAGCAAGCTAGGACTATCTTTCTTCAGAAGCGATCGCTTTTTCGCTGGGGATCTTGATTGCTTTCATTGCTTTTGATAGAGGATTTAAGCGGTAAACAAAGAATAGATTGTAAACAATAATCATGTTTAACTTTCATTCGCAGTTTCAAAAGAAATCCCCATGCAACTCAAACCAATTTCCCAACAAGTAGTCGCAATCATTGGAGCTTCTAGTGGTATTGGACGTGAAACAGCAATACAGTTTGCCAGTAAGGGAGCTAAGGTAGTCGTCTCCGCCCGAAATCAACTAGGATTAAATTCTTTAGTGACAGAAATACAGGCTTTTGGCGGCGAGGCTACAGCCATTACGGGTGATGTAGCAGACTTTGAACGAGTACAAGCGATCGCTGATTATACCGTCGAGCAGTATGGCAGGTTGGATACTTGGGTACATTGCGCTGCTAGTGGAATTCTCGCTCCTTTTGCCGAAATTACTCCAGAAGAATTTAAGCGAGTTATTGATGTTACTTTAATGGGACAGGTGTATGGAGCAATGGCAGCACTACCCTATCTCAAGCAATCAGGCAGAGGCGCCATGATTCATATTTCTTCAATGGAAGGGAGACGAGCCTTGCCCCTCCAAAGCCCCTACTCTACAGCCAAACATGGTTTAGAAGGCTTTCTAGAATCCTTGCGGGTAGAACTACAACACGATCAAATACCAATTAGCGTTACTAGTATTAAACCAGCAGTAATTAATACTCCTTTTTACAACCACGTACTAACTAAGTTGGGAGTAAAACCGACAGGATTACCTCCTTACTATTCGCCCAAGCTAGTAGCCCAAGCTATTCTGCACACAGCCGAACATCCTACCCGCGATTTTATCGTTGGTGATGTGGGCAGGATCTTAGATCTTTGCCAAAAGCTTTCACCAGAATTGATGGATGCTATATTGGTTGCTATTGGCTTTTCGGGACAGCGTACCTCAGAACCCAAATCGGCTCATGGTCAAAATAATTTATATGAACCTATGGATGGTTATACTCAAGTTGAAGGAGATTTTCAGAATTTAACCATTCCCAGTCTTTCCGACTGGCTCGTTAAAAAACTCACTTTTAAGTAAGACTTTAATCAAATTGAGGATGATATACTTCTCGAAAGAAGCGTTGATGTTTGGGTGCTAGCTGCTCAATAACTTCTGGTTTGAAGTCTGGCTTATGATGACGTACATTGATATGATTGTAGGCACAGAAAATTGCCACCCGAGGTGATTGAGAATTTTGCCAAAAATCGGCAGAATGGCGCACTGCTTCGGAAAAAATGATTAAAGACCCCGCAGGACAACCATAGCTCTCCCATAATCCTGAATTTCGGGCATCTATACTCTTAACAGGATTGGTGCGTATATTATAGTTGGCTTTATGGCTACCAGGAATAAAACAGGTGCCGCCTTTATTTTCTAAAACTTCATTCAATTCCCAAACCACTCGCACCATACCTGCATAAATCCGTCCATCATGGAAATTGTAGGCATAGTTAGGATTGGTAGTACGTCCCCCCGCATGAGGTCGCCATTCCCCTTCCCCTTGCTGGCGATAGCTCAAAAAAACATTTTCTAAGCGAATTTTTTCGGGATCTGGGTCAATGACGTTTAGTAACACATTCATGACTTCCCGATGATCGATTAGTTGAGCAAAAGGCCCTCCTGGCAAATAACGCTCATGAGGAGATAGGGATTGAGGGTTATTTTTTTGGCGCAGTGTAAACTCTCTAATAACCTCTATTTCATTTTGACTAAGTACGGCGGGTTTAACCAGGTAACCCTTAAGATCGAAAACAACGCGGTCATGATCAGACATATTTACTCTAGAAAAACCGAAACGATGAGAAATTAATTTTGTTGTTTTGAGAACAGCTTTTTTGGATTTAATTTTAAAGTCTTGAAGTTGCATAAATGGCTTATGTTGCTGAACGGCATTATTCAATGCCTTTTCACTCTAGATTCAAAAGTTGGAAAATTTAGCATTACTTTTCTATGACATAGTAATTTTTCTTGGCAATGACTAAGGAGTAAGATACGGCTACATAGATTGCCCAAAAAGAACTATTCATCGTGGTTATAGTACCCTCGGTCAAATTAGAAAGCAAAATATAAGTCAAAAGTAACAAAGGCCAAAACCCTTCTGGAGTATTACTTTTTCTCAGTAATGCTAAAGACTGTCTGCTAGTGATTAAAAAACCTGCCAGGAAAACACTTAAACCAATCAAGCCGATGGAAAGCCAAATGTCTAGAAATCCGTTGTGAGCATAAATTACAGCTATTCTCATTGCCAACTGCACGTAGCCTGAAGGTCCTTCATAACCATTCCAAAAAGCAGCTAGTCCATAACCTAACCAAGGTCGCAATTGAATCTGATCCCAAACATATCCCCAAATATCTGTTCTGCCTGATAAAGTTGAGTCTTTGCCGAGTGAACTAAAGAAAGAATCGGCACCAATATATCCAGCAACCCAAATAAGGGCAATAATACCTATGATAGTGACGGCTAATATTGCTGAAAGCATAACTTCGTATCGCCATCTAAAAATACGATAGATGATGCATAACATTAGCATTACTAAAAAAGTAGCCAAGGCAGTTGTCGATTGAGACATCACCATAGATCCACAGCCAAGAGCCAATAATCCCCAATAAATCCAACTGAGCTTTTCCCCTCGAATCGCATTTAAGAAAAAAACCACACTGCCAAGAGCCATAAAAGCTCCAAATTGATTTTTGTGAGTAAATACACCTCTTAAAGCACCTTCATGAACTCCAGCCATCAATCCATATTGAGGTATAGCAACTACCAGCAAAAGACTGAGAATTAATAATAATCCATAAGTCCAGCCCAGCAAACTTAGTTGTTGGCGGAGAGTATAGCGAATTGCCAAATATAGTCCAAAACTAGTAGTTCCCAGGGCATAAAGAGCAAATCTTAAGGTTTGATCTGGATTTACCGACCAAAAATAAGAAAAACAAATAACTCCCATCAGAATCCAAATCAATTTGTTCCGCGAAAGCACTGACAAAGTCCTTTTCCATCTAACTGTGAGCAACAACCAAGTTGTCAGATAAATTAAAATTGAGATTTTGGCATTAATGGATAAATCGAAGGTACTAATATCCACACCGTCTCCCTCATTGACTCCTTTGGTTAGAATCAAGGGCGTGATAGCATTTGAAATATGAATTAAAGAAAATATTGAAAAAAGTGCTTCAAAGATTCTGAGGGCGTTGCTTTGGCTTTTTGCTGGTAGATATACACTACTCATAAAAATCAAGATCAAATAAATTTAATTGCTGTTGAAGATAAATAATTAAGCTCAAAAAATCTACCTAAGTTTTTTTACTATTTTACTAAAGGTACAATAAGTTCTGGCTATTTTATACCTTCAACAGTAATTTTTAAATAATCAAGACCAACAATAATTTTACTCAGAGAGCGGAGTAGCGATCGCATGACCGACACACCAGTCAATTGTATCGTAAGAGTTTTCTATTTGAGTAACTCGATAGTTTAACTGCTCGAAAAAATTGGCTAATTCTTGATACTTGCGTTCGTAAGCAATGCGATCGCCATCATCGATTTCATAAATCACCGTTTTTGAGATATTGCGTAAATATCTTTTGAATCGGAACTTCGTAAGTACCCAACGCTAATTCAGGACAAGATTCCCCTGTGTTAAACTTTAACCCTTGAGCTATGCCATTTCTCACCGCTACATCTCGCTGTCGTAAACCTGCACTAGCCAGGCGATATTTTAAAGAACTGGGGTTGGAACTAGCTAAACTTTCCAAAACGTTGACGGGGAAAAGGGTTAAAAGACGAAATACTGCTTGTTTAATCATAATTTTGCTCCTGTATTGAGCGTACGACGGAAGATTTCTTGACTTTGAAAGAAACAATTAAGCCACTCTCCATTAGAGACATCTTGAAGTAGCCCCCAACTTGGATCGTCAATTAAACGTTTCATTTGAGTTTGATGTTGAGCCAAAGCAAGCTGTTTTTGTGACTTAATTGACTCAATCCCAACACGGTAATTAAATTCCTGAATTAATTGCCACCCTAGTTTTGCCTTGATACTAGATTTAAGATAGTTAAGATGTGAGTGGCGATCGCTTCGCGTCCAGGGAAAATGATGCCAATACCATACGGGATATTCATAAATGGTAACTTCTGAGTGATAGTTGGTTAATGCAGCCAAGACAATCTGACTAGTGGCTAAATGGTCAGGATGAGTTTCGCGCAGATAGGGAATAAACACCTGCTGAGGCTGGTTTTGAATTAATAATTCCTGAACTTGAGCGATCGCCATCTTTAATGACTGCTGTAATTCCCCATCACGAAAACCCAAAAACACCACATTTTCTGCCTCAACGTTCAGGGTTTGAGCCGCTTGAACTGCCTCTTGCTGGCGCAGCACAATTAATTCGGCTGGGGGAATAAAGCGATCGTGAGAACGACTGCCATCGGTCATAAAGACAATCTTGACTTCAGCCTCCGCTTCCCGTTTACGAATAATCGTTCCCCCACAGCCTAAAGTTTCATCATCCTGGTGAGGTGAAAAGACAATAGCTGAAGCTGCTAAATCTTCTGCTGATAGAGGTTTAAGCTGATTGATTTGCCTAAGATAGCGATCGCGCAACTGCTTTTTGAGTATCATTAGATTCTAGCTCTACGCCAATGGCTGCATAAGTGTCAATTAAATTTTCGGCAATCTTTGACCAAGAATAACGTTGCCAAACTTTTCTTCTACCCGCTGTTCCCATTTCTCTTGCTCGATCGGGATGGGAAATTAATTTCATAGCTGCATCCGCCAAGGCTTGTGGGTTTCCAGGCTCTACCAATAAACCAGTAACACGATTATCCACAATTTCGGGCATTCCGCCTATTTTGGTTGCAACCACGGGAGTCGCCGTAGCCATTGCCTCCACCAAACTCATGCCAAAGGCTTCACTCAAGGAAGGATTAACCACAACATCCGCTTGCTGATAGTAGGGTAATAGCTCTTGTTGATGGAGTGAACCAGTAAAAATCACCTGGGAACTTAAATGAGCGGGAATTTTGCTTTTAAGATGCTCCAGATAATCAATGCTATAAAAGTATTTAAGAGCCTGCACTTCAGGTTCGGGTTGCAAGTCGCACAGCAATGCTTTGGCGACTATCAGATGTGGTCCTGCAATGGTCAAAACAGCCTGGGGGTATTGCTCGGTTATCTTAATAAAAGCATCAATTAAATCATGAACACCTTTTTCTGGAGAAATACGACCAACAAAGAGTAGTTGTGGTGCATTTGTGTCATGCTGGGGGCGATCCTGCGGATTAGGAACAAAATAATTGATATTGACACCATTATTAATGGTCTTACAAATTCCCGCATATTCAGGAAAACGAGTTTTGATTTTATTAGTAATATAGTCGCTACAGCTAATCACTAAATCTGCATGAGCTAAACGAGCAGCGATCGCTTCTCGATCAAGTCGGTTAACCCATTCACAATGAAGGTGCAAAATTATTTTTGCTTCTGGGTTGCGATCGCGAATTGTCGGCACAAACTGGGAAAAGTTGTGAATATGAATAATGTCACATTGACGACGCGCAGTATCTTTAGCAATTTGCCAACCATACCCAAAATTAAACCAAGCAGAACCAAAGTATGGCAGCCTACTCTTAAAATTTATGATACTAACGATTTTTCGGGGAATTTTTAACAATTAGTCACTAGTTTATTATTAACTTTAATTACTTATTTATTCTCGCCTTTAATATTTAGAAATATTACAAATCTTCCTGCTATCTTAAGCATTTTATTAGCAAATTTAACTGGTTTAGCTATGTTTATAGTTAGTGCTAAGGCGTTCATGTCTCAGAACTTGCTCAAGAATTCTTCTTTACTCCAAATTATTAGTACAGTCACAAAATTATTTGCAGCTATATTATTAACAACTTTTGAACAGCCCTCTTTATTAAAGTGGTCTTACTTGTATTTATTGAGTGCGCTAATTACAGCAGTAGTAGGGTTTATTTGGGTAAGTAAAACTTTAGGTTCACCTAAAGCAGCACCAAAAGCCATTCCCACCATGGTTAATGAAGGAGTTTACTTTGCTATCGGCGAATCTGCCTACAACATCAATTCTGATATCGATAAAACCATGCTGGCAAGCATGGCTACTTTAGAAGCAACAGGTATTTATGGCGCAGCCTACCGTTTAATCCAGGTGAGCAGTATTCCTGTTTATGCCGTGTTATCCGCCTCTTATTTGAAATTTTTTCAAGAGGGAGCAAAAGGTATTCAAGGTTGTTTAAATTTAACCAAACGTTTACTACCTTTTATCGCCATTTACGGTGTTTGCTCTTTGGTAGGATTTATATTCTTCGCCCCTTGGATAACTTATATTTTAGGGGATGAATATTACAATGCGATCGCCACAGTACGTTGGTTAGCACCGATGCCGATTATTGGCTCAATCCAGTTGCTGTTAGCAGATACCCTCACAGGGGCTGGTTTTCAGAAAACTCGTAGCGCGATTCAAGTAGCCACTGCTTTAGGAAATGTGGGCTTAAATTTCTGGTTAATTCCTTTATATTCTTGGAAAGGTGCAGTTTGGGCAACATTAAGTTCTGAAAGCTTCCGTGTGATCTGTTTGGCGATCGCTGTCGGCTGGTTTTATAGACAACAAAAGAATAGCGAGAAAAATTAATACCAATTCTCAAAAGTAACTGATGCTAATTTAAAGAGTATTCTTTTGAACGATGTTTGGATGAAGACATAGAGAATGTTATCGCGGTAAACCTTTTAGCACCGATTCGACTGGTTAAATCGTTGTTACCCGTCCTACGTCAAGGAACAAATCCAAAAGTAATTTTTATGGGAGCATTATCGGGTTTAGATAATTTTCCTGCTCAAACTTATGGAAAAATTGCAGAATCTTGCAGGATACAATCACATGGGAAAGCCAAATGCTAGGATCGTCAAATAAATTGCAGGAAGTATAGAAATGACCATTACTACTCAGAAAATGACTCTAGAAGAGTTCCTTGCTTATGATGATGGCACAGATAATTTATATGAACTAGAAAATGGAGAACTAATCTGGATGCCTTCTGAGAGCGAAATCAATCGTCGAATTGCCATGTTTTTGTTAGCATATTTGCTTCAACAAGGTATTCCCTCCTATCGATTGACCATGAAGACAGAGGTAGCAGTTAGTGGGGCAAGAGTATCTGTGCGTTTACCAGATTTACTTGTATTATCCGAGGAATTAGCAACAGTTCTTGAAGGCGCGAGTAGATCGATCGTGTTAATGGATATGCCACCGCCTCTACTTGCTGTAGAAGTTGTCAGTCCTAATCAAGAAAAACGAGACTATCGTTACAAACGCAGTGAATATGCAGCCAGAGGAATTACTGAATATTGGATCGTCGATCCGATTCAACAACAGGTAACGATTTTGGAATTGATCGAAGGTTTTTATGAGGAAAAAGTTTACCGAGGCAGCGATCGCATTTACTCACCCTTATTAACCAAAAATGATTTAACAGCCGAGGAAGTACTACAAAGAAGCTAAGAGATTGATTCTCTATGTAGTAGGACTTATAATCGCTTACTATGATTGAGAAATGAAATGATGTTTATAGAGACAAAAATATTACAATCAGATTGTGTTTGTTTACTTAAGGTTAAGTTTCGTGTATGAATCCAACCTACATTAAATAAAAAACTCATTTGCTAACAATCTAGCTTATTTACTGACCATAAAATCACTAAAGCCGCTACCCGTATCATCGCCCCATTCCCAATTAGCGACAATGCCCAGACGATTAATCTTTAAGGGACTAGCCCAAGGGTAGACATCAGTAAGGGCGCGATACAAAACAGTTTGATGGTTAACCTGTACTGTGTAATTATTACCATCAAAAACAACTCTGAGGGTGTAAGGCTTTCCAAAAGCGATCGCCTGACCAATATTTGACCATACCGCGTCATAGATTTCTTCAAAACCATCAAGACGGAAAAAACAGGAAATAGACTCTCCTGCATAAAAATCATCCAGCCAAGTATTAATAATGATGTAGTTATTTCGATCCTGCATAAAAATCAAACCAGCTCGACCTTTTTCTCCCTGTCCCCGTTCTTTTCCTGGAGGCAAAATGGTTACTGATACATCGGCAATAGGATTGTCCCAAGCTACAGTATAAGCGGTGCGCCCTGGGTTGGGATGCTCAACGCTAGCGTTTACTTGAGCAATGCCAGACTGAATTTTAAACACACCTTTACCGATAGTTTTTTGCCAGAGGCGATCGCCTAATTGGGTAGTTTTACCAGCTAAATCTCCCTGCCCAACTTGAAAGTCATCTTGAATAATTAGCTTTGTTCCTTCATGCCACCAAGGTAATCCTAAATCGAGAGTAGGCAGAGAAACGGTACGAGGATGAGCTTCAAAATTTTGTAGACACAAAGCTGAATTTGCTTCAAATATAGCAATACCAACTCCTGTGGCAGTTGCCAAGCGTTCATCTGTAAAAATGCAATTAGTCTCTGGCTGCACTGTGCGATCGCCAACTAGTTTACCATTAAGATAAATTCTTAACTCTTGTCCGTCATCTAAAATTTGCAGGTATGTAATGCTATTTGAACCAATAAAATCATCCTTACTGACAAATATTTCTTTAGTTTGACCAGCTTCCATTAATTGAAGACAAACTTGTTGGTGATTGAGACGACAACACCAATAATTATCCCGATCTTGAAATCTCCAAATTACGCCTAAATTTGCTGGTTGATCTCCCGCCAAAATTTTGAGATGTAATAGCCCAGAGGTTGTTTGAGGAGCAAGAATAGCTAAACTATGGTTTTCTGTCGCCACCAAACCTTCTTGAGTACGCTCTAGACTACCAGATAAGACTTGCCAGCTTCCGCCTACTTCAGCACTCGTAGTTGTTATATTTTCCAGCCCTAAAAGAGCATCGGCTGCATGAGCGGTTCCATACCAGGAAGCTAAACCTGTAACCGTTTCAGTTTTGACTCCATAAACTCTAGTATCAGCCCGAAAGCCAACTTGACCGAGAACACTTTGATGGATACCTGCATAGACAAATGCTTCAGCATTAACAGCATCGATGGCTACTGGACGTAACTGAGGATAAGCTGGTAAACCACGCACCTGTGGTAAAGAAGCGGCGTAGTAAGCTGCACCCTGTTCCCTTAAAATAACCACATAATATACAGGAACGTTTTGCAGTCCACGAAACACAGATAATAGATTAGTTCCTATATTTCCCACTGAAGCTAACAACTCGCCGTTTTCTGCCCCCGTAGCGCGCACCACGAAACTATTACCTTGAGTCGGGTTGTCAGGAACTACATCGGCAAACCAACCAACTGCTAGATTATCGTCAATTTTCGCTAAAGGAAAAAATTTAGTTACTTCTGCGCAAATCCGCACCCAACCCAATAAACGTCTTACTGTTCCCTGCTTTTGTCTACTATTTAACCAAGCTAAAACTCGTTTGCTCACTGATTCAGTTTCACTGCCCTTTAACCAACGGGGAATTCTTTTATAGAGCCATTCCATAGTTTCGGCTTGAGAAGTATTGTGACCGTTAAGCAAAAGTACCGCTACAGCCAAGCCATTTTGGCGTTGATATGGCCCGTAGGCAATACCCTGTCTTCCCCAGCCTGGCTGAATTAAAGGTTTAAAACGCAAAGCATGATTATCAATGGCGATCGCTTTTTCGCGATCTATTCCTGCTCTTAGAACATTGCTAGTTGTATTAGTTCCAATAGTTTTACCGCTAGAGCAATCGTCTGGAAAAAGATCGGTAAATTGGTTCATTTAAAGATTTAAGATGATATTTGTTATAAAAAAAGCGAGCGCTGACTTTAACCGAGCAATTGAAATCGAACCTAATAATGTCGATGTTTGCAGAATCCGCGGAAGGTCTTACGATCAGCAAGGAAAATCTGAATTAGCGATCGCCAGCTACATTCAAGCAATTGAAATCGACCCTAATTATGCCAAGGCTTACAAAAGTTGTGGGGTTTCTTACGATAAGCTAGACAAAGATGAATTAGCCAGAACTAATTTAGAAAAAGCTAGACAGCTATATCTAGCTCAAGGTAATGCGGGTAGAGCCTTGGCAGCAGAGGTTGATCTCATGTTAAAAAAGCTTCTTGAGAATTTCATTGACTTCAAAGAATTTCCTTTTAAATAAATCAAGTGAGCTAAGTTGTCCTAGCCAAAATTACATTGAAAGCGAGCGTTTATCCTTTAGGGCTTTTTTCTAACCTATCAGACGAAAGGCGATCGCTCTATCCACAAAAATAAAATTAGCAATATTAATAATTATCAATTAATCTAAAAATCACTTTTCTCGATATGACTCCGTACATCATTAAGATCTATATAACGATCTGTAGCGTTACGTAATTCTCTGGCAATCATACCTTCAGTAGAGACTACGGTAAT
Organism: Pleurocapsa sp. CCALA 161; assembly: GCF_003003995.1. Classification (GTDB taxonomy): domain Bacteria; phylum Cyanobacteriota; class Cyanobacteriia; order Cyanobacteriales; family Xenococcaceae; genus Waterburya. The sequence goes on from NZ_PVWF01000007.1 coordinate 27,064, forward strand.
GTGAGTATTTTTAGATCGCAATAGTTCGATCGCCCGTTCAAAATCCCCATCCCCACTAAACAGGATCACGCGGTCATACTGTTCGACAGTGTTAAACATATCTACTACAATTTCTATATCTAAATTAGCTTTCTGAGAATAGCGACCAGAAGCATCATCATAATATTCTTTGAGAATTTTGGTTCTGACGGTATAGCCCAAGCTAATTAGAGCATCTCGAAAACCTCTTTGATCTTGAGCATCTTTTAGTCCTGTATACCAAAAGGCATTGATCATTACCACAGTGGGATCTTTAGTAAAATATTCTAATACTCTTCTGGGATCAAAAAACCAACCATTTTTTTGTTGAGCATAGAACATATTATTGCCGTCTACAAATATCGACAGACGATCTCTTACGAAATTACTATGAGACTCCATATAATTTTTCCTATAAAGACTTAAATATATTTAATTGCTAAAGTTGACAGCGCGATCTACTGCAATAACAGGGATTACGCCATAACAAATTAATGAATAAACCCGCAGTTACGGCTACGACCAAATATTATTTAATAGAGTTCGGACGATAAACAACAATTTATAGAGGGGGTCAGCCCAAATAAAATTTAGTTTAGGTATATTTCACATCTATTCCAGTTTAGGACAAAAAAAACCTCAATAACAATTTAATTTGCTCCATTAAGATTTTTTTACAAATTCTACTGACTTTCAAATAAATAAAAAGTTAATTTGTGGTTAATTAATCGAGCTATATTGATCAGATCGGATTTAAAATAGGAGTTTGACCTTGTGCTAAAGAGCGATCGCTCTTTTTTTTAGCAATTAGAGAAATATAGTTTTTTGATTATGTTAATGATAGTTATTTTCCCCCAAAAGATTACCTTTTTTATTGATGGTAGGTTTTACTGCCTAAATCGAGCTTGAGTCTGACTAAAACAACAAGGACAGTTTTTAGCCAAACTAGAGTTTAGAGTCAAGACCATTACTTCAGCTAAACATTAATTTAATCAAGAAAATAAATCAAAGCTAACGTTTAAATATTACAGGCGATCGCTTCAGTATCTGCTTCAAAACAAACCCAGTCGAGACAGTGAGGATTTTCGCGCAGCAACTTGGCGAGTAACCAACCAGCAACTGTCCAAGTTTGAAACTTACGTGACGATTTACCGATCAAACGACCGTTTTTTCCATCATAATATTCAGCCCAGTCATCCTGAGCTAGTCGTAATTCGGCGATCGCCATTGCCCGATCCCCTAGGTCTTCTCTGCCCATTTTTTGGCAGGCTGCCATCATCGTCCACAGCAATACGGGCCAGCTACCGCCATTATGATAAGACCAAGGAGTATTTTTAGGATCGCAACCTGTCACAATTCTCCATTCCAGCCCAGAGATGGCAGGGTAACAGAGCTTCATTGGCATCTGACCAATCAAATCAGACCAGCGCTGTTCAATGAGCTTGAGAATATCTAAAGATTGTTCTTCGGTAGTTAACGAACCCATAATTGAGACTAAATTACCCAAGGAAAAAAACCGAAAGTCCATTTTTCCAGGACCTAAATTACCTGCTAGATAACCTCCTCGATCGGGCATCCATTCGGTTAACCAATAGGGGATCGATTCAGGATAAATATTAAACTTGTTGACTACTGATTCACCGAACTGTTCAGACTGATAGCGATGAATCTGATTCAGCTTTTTTAAATCTAACCAATAATAGTCTCGTAGGTGGTATACCAAGCTTCCTAAGCGGTTATTAATCTTATCAATTAACACTTCTCCCTCAGTGTTTCTCACCAGCATTTCGCGAGCAGCCCGCAGCGCAATGTAAAATAGTGACTGAATTTCTAGAGGGTGTCCGCTTAATCCCATCGGGCGGTCAATCATGCAAGCACCATCGGGTACAAGTAGGGTTGGTGTCATCTCAAACTGTGGGCCAAGACAGATTTCTAAAATAAACGCTAAAGCCTCCTGAAAATTGTCGCTATGAGCTAGCTCCCGATCCCCTGTTGCCTTAGTATAGACACGGAGCAAAATAATCCACCATAAACAAGAATCAATGGGAGTAACGCGACCGATCGCTTTATCTCCAAAATCTGCATGAAGATATTGTCCATTTTCAGAAGACTCTACTTTAAAACTAGCGGGCATTAAACCTGTAGGTGGCTCATAACAATCAACTCGTCTTTTTTTCTTCTGCAACCCGACGGTTTCGAGGAGAAAGTTATCAACAATATCTGTTTTGCCCTGAATGAGAAATACCAAAGCAGCAGGAATAAAATCACGAATAAAGCACTGATCGTAATTTAAGGCTTCTCTTTCTGAATCTGCTGCTGCTACTGTTCCTACAGGCTTTTGCTGATAGTAAATGATTGATTTTTCTAAAAGTCGATTTGCTTGTTGTTCAATGGTTTCACTGGCGATCGCTATCATAAAAAAATATTGATAATTTATATTGATATATTGGCTAAGTTAGGACAAAAGTATTTAAGACTATACATGTTTATGTTTTATGTGAGCCTTGTTTTTCTTGAACAGCAAGTCATAAAATATAACCATCTTACTGCTAAATCTTAATTCTAGGAGCTTGTCGATACTGTGGTTGTTCAAGGGAAAATAAATTTAAGTGCCGATCGTCGCTATGAATCTCAAACTCAAGTAATTGCTCAAGAATTAATCAAAAGCACCAGAGCCAAGAATAATATCTTTAATCGCGTGCGGGATCAAATGCGCTGGGACGATAAAGTTCTGGAGTGGACAATGGCAAACCCTGGTTTAAGGGTGCAGATGTTTCGCTTTATTGATGCTATTCCCTCCCTTCAGAGTAAGGCTGAGATTGCCAATCATTTTCAGCAATATATGAGCGCGGAGGAGGTAGAGTTACCAGGTGCTTTAAAAGGTATGATTAACTTTAGCGATCCTAATTCTTTTCCCGCCCAAACCGCAGCAGCAACGATCACTAAGGCAGTAGAGACTCTAGCCTATAAATATATTGCGGGAGAAAATATTACCGAGGTGATTAAGACTATAGATCGCCTGCGTAAATCGGGTATGACTTACACGATTGACCTGTTAGGGGAAGCGGTAATTACCGAAGCGGAAGCGACAGACTATCTTCAGCGTTATTTAGATTTAATTGAGCAGCTAACTCAGAAAGCACAAAGTTGGCGACGGCAAGAAGGGATCGATCTGGCAGATGGCGAAGAGATTTCTCAGGTACAGGTATCGGTTAAGCTGACGGCTTTTTATTCTCAATTTGACCCGCTTAATCCTATCGGCAGTAAAACAAAGGTCTGCGATCGCCTGAGAATTTTGTTACGCAAAGCAGCGGAACTTGGCGCAGCAATTCATTTTGACATGGAGCAGTATCGTTACAAAGATCTTACTCTCCAGATTCTCAAAGAGCTATTGATGGAAGATGAATTCCGCACTCGTACTGATTTGGGGATCACTCTTCAGGCTTATTTGCGAGATTCTTACGCAGATTTAGAGGGCATTATTCAATGGGCAAAAGAACGTGGTCATCCTCTGACGGTGAGATTGGTAAAAGGAGCATACTGGGATCAAGAAACCATCAAATCTCTGCAAAATCATTGGGAGCAGCCTGTATATAACCAAAAAGAGGCAACAGACCTCAATTATGAACGTATGACCCAACTGCTATTGGAGAATCACGAATATCTTTATGCAGCTATTGGTAGCCATAACGTGCGCTCTCAGGCTTTGGCTTGTGCGATCGCCGAAACTCTCAAAATTCCTCCTCGTCGCTTTGAAATGCAGGTGCTTTACGGGATGGGAGATAAACTGGCTCAGGCATTAGTGAAACGGGGTCATCGGGTGCGAGTCTATTCTCCCTATGGTAATTTATTGCCAGGGATGGCTTACTTAATCCGTCGCTTACTAGAAAATACGGCAAATAGCTCCTTTATTCGGCAAAATGACGAGGAAAAACCCATCGAAGAACTAATTGCACCTCCTGTTGTTGATGAAAGTAGGGGCGTTTCCCTAAAGGACTCGCTTCGCATCGAGCGAAATGCCCCTACGGAGAATACCCAATTTATTTATGCCCCTGATACCGATTACGCTGATACGAACCTAAGACTTAAGGCAGAACAGGCATTAGCCCAGGTTAAACAAGAATTAGGCAAAACCTACCAGCCTTTAATAAATGGTGAATATATTGAAGCAGATAATTATCTCGACTCCGTGAATCCTTGCAGAGCGAGTGAGTTGGTGGGTAAAGTGGGGCAAATCTCGGTAGAACAAGCTCAACAGGCAATGGAGGCAGCCAAAGCAGCATTTAAGTCTTGGAAAAATACTCCTGCTAGCGTAAGGGCTAATATCCTGCGTAAAGCTGCCGATCTAATGGAGCAGCGCCGACACGAATTAAATGCCTGGATCTGTTTAGAAGTAGGTAAAATTATTCCTCAGGCTGACGGTGAGGTGTCAGAAGCAATTGATTTTTGTCGCTATTACGCAGCGGAAATGGAAAGACTGGATGCGGGCAAAAACTATGACATTGCAGGGGAAAACAACCGCTACTTCTATCAGCCTAAAGGTATTGCTGTGGTCATTTCTCCCTGGAACTTTCCGTTTGCGATCGCCACTGGAATGACTGTTGCTGCATTAGTTACAGGTAACTGCACTCTGTTAAAACCTGCTGCCACTTCGGCGATCATTGCTGCCAAACTCACAGAAATTTTAGTTGAGGCGGGCATTCCTGCGGGGGTATTCCAATATGTTCCAGGCAAAGGTTCGCAAGTTGGTACATATTTAGTACAACATAAAGACACCCACGTCATTGCTTTTACAGGTTCGAGGGAAGTTGGCTGTCAAATATATGCAGAAGCTGCCAAACGAGCGCCAGGACAAAAGCACCTCAAACGCGTCATTGCCGAAATGGGCGGTAAAAATGCCATTATCGTCGATGAAAGTGCAGATCTTGACCAAGCTGTTGCTGGAGTGGTACAGTCCGCCTTTGGCTACAGTGGTCAAAAATGTTCTGCCTGTTCGCGGGTGATTGTAGCAGCATCTGTCCATGATGCCTTCTTGGCTAGATTAGTTGAAGCAACTAAATCTTTAAACGTTGGTGCAGCCGACGATCCCAATGTTCAAGTCGGTTCTGTAATTGATGCAACCGCACGGGATCGCATTCTAGAATACATTGCTCAAGGGAAACAGCAAAGCGAACTAACTTTAACTATGGCTACTCCTGACGGTGGGTATTATATTTCCCCCACTATCTTTAGTGGAGTCGATCCAGATCATACTATTGCCCAAGAGGAAATTTTTGGTCCAGTTTTGGCAGTTATGAAGGCAGACAACTTTAACCACGCTTTAGAAATGGCAAACGGTACAGACTATGCCCTGACTGGCGGTTTATATTCCCGTACACCTGGTCACATTGAACAGGCATCTCGCGAATTTGAAGTTGGTAATCTTTATATCAACCGTAACATTACAGGAGCGATCGTTGCTCGGCAGCCGTTTGGGGGGTTTAAGCTTTCAGGGGTTGGTTCAAAAGCAGGAGGGCCCGATTATCTCTTGCAGTTCCTAGATCCCCGTGTCGTCACGGAAAATATTCAGCGTCAAGGCTTTGCGCCAATTGAAGGAATGGAGTAACCCAGGGGTAAATGGGGCGTATTGATTAATCTTGAAGAAATTATGCAAAAATTAAGCAGTATGGGGTATATCTATGTAATGTAGTTAATCCAACCAATGCTCTATAAAAACGGCTGTGAAGTTAAAACTAATTATCTCTAACCTCTGGTGTTTCGCAGTCGTAATTTCTTTGCTATGGCTAACAGGATGTTCCACTACCGTTACGCAAAATGTTCATCTTAAATATGGTAATCCTAGTAATGCTAACGCTAGCGAAAATAATTATTTAATCGTTAAGCCTGAATATGCTTTGTCATATAACTGTGAGACAGGAATTGCTAATTGGGTCAGTTGGCAGCTCGATCGCACTTGGCTTGGCAGTACCGAACGTTCCGATTATTTTGTGCCTAATGTTGAGCTACCAGCAGATTGTTATGTCGTTAGACCTAGCGACTATATTGGCACTGGTTACGATCGCGGTCATCTTGTTCCTAGTGGCGATCGCACCCATAGCAGGCTAGAAAACGAAAGTACCTTTATTATGACTAATATAATTCCCCAGTCTCCCAGCAACAATCGGGAAGTTTGGCGTGAATTAGAGGAATATAGTCGAGAATTGGCTTTGCAAGGCAAAGAACTCTACTTAGTGGCAGGAGGAGAAGGCATTGCCAAGAAAATTGCTAATAGCCAGGTTGTTGTTCCTGAATATATCTGGAAAGTTATTTTAGTTTTAGATGACCCAACTAGTGAGATCACCGCCGAGAATGCCAAAACTATAGCGGTTTGGATGCCTAATTCAGAAGAGGTTATTGATACAGATTGGCAAGACTATATTGTGTCTGTAGATCAAGTTGAAAAGAATACAGGATACGATTTTTTTGCAGCTTTGCCCAAAAGAGTAGAGCGTAAGATTGAAAAAAATATTGGTGTTGGTGGTTAAATGTAGCTATCAGCTATCAATAAATGTTTCGCCGAAAATCTTTGTAGCTGCGATCGCGATAAACTAGCTGAAGCCACTAATAACTCTGAGGTCGAAGCTGCGATCGCTGTAACTTCAAACTCGCTGGACAATGGTATTTTAAATCTGCCGATACATTCTCCATATTCGTCAAGTATAATCATTTTGCCTTGGCGATCGCTGATTAGATATCCTTGAGGACAAGGTTGCATTACCATTGGCGCGATCTCCAGCGAGATTCGTTTAAGGTGAAATTTTTTTAAGGTAATCAAGATCACCATATTAGGATTATCTACTTCAGTTGCCAATAAGCGATAGGGAAATAGCGGATGATAAATTATGGAGTCGAGTCGAATTTGAACATTAAAATTAGCAAGCAAGTTGCCACGACGATTAAAAAGCTGAAATGTGGTGTTTTGTGGCTGAGTTTGGTGTATGCCCAAACCATATCTAGAATCTAAAGCGATCGCACTTTGGCAAACTCGATCCCTTATCAGCGATCGCTGTAGCTGGCAATCAGGTAATTTGTAAATTTCTACCCGAAACTTGCCAGAATTTTCGCTATTATGAGCAACACCCAGCCAAAATCCTTGAGGGTCGATAGTGGCAATTAACTGGTTACTTTCAGTGGGAAAGGGGTGTAAATTATTATCCTGGGATAAATAATAGAGCGAAGATACAGTTGTAATCAGGCAGCCTGTAGAACTAAACTGTAAGCTTTGAATTGACTGATTTAAAGTTATTTCTCGATCTGCTACAATTTCCCTCGACAAATTAGGGTTTTGATGGCGCTGAATTACCAAGCGATCGCCACTGACTAAATAAACTTGCTCGGTCGCGCTTAGGCTTTGTCTACGCGAGGGTATCGCCAAATGAGAAATTGGAGCGTCTAGAATAGATTGATCAGCAGGAACTAAATCGGCAAAGTTAGATTTAACCCTAATAGGAGTTTGAGGATTGGGATCTACTTCTAAAATTGCCTGCACTAACTCAAGGGATTCCAGCATTTCCGCAGCAGTTTGATAGCGACGGCTAGGCAGTTTTTCCAATGATTTAGAGATCGCCAAGCGCAACAGCAGAGGTATATCAGAGGAGATTTTCACTGCTTGACTTAGATGCGCTGCCAACAGTTCTTTGGGCATTCCCGAAAACGGACGATTCCCTGTTACCAGTTCATATAAAATTATTCCCACTCCATAAAGATCACAATTATAGGAATACTCTCCATAAAATTGTTCGGGAGCCATATAGGCAGGCGAGCCTGTATTACCTAAGATATTTTGTGAATCAACTTCTTGTTTGAGTTTAGCAATGCCAAAATCAGCAATGTGAGCCGTGTAAGAGCGATCGCTGGTTTTTAGCAAAATGTTTTCAGGCTTAAGATCGCGGTGAATAATGCCTTGTTCGTGAGCAAACTTCAAACCAGAGAGAATATCAATCACTAACTTCAAGCTTTGATTTAAAGTTAGGGGGATAGAATTATTTAAAAGAGTGCGTAAAGTTCCTCCTTCACAATAATCCATGACAATATAGCGTTGATTCTGTCCGTGTTCTAACGCTTTACAGGTAACCAGATTAAAATGGTCAAGAGTAACTAAAAAAGTTAATTCTCGTAAAAAACTGCTGGTAGATAACTGCTTAGTTTTTAACTCTTTTAAGGCGACCAAAGCACCACTATTTAGTTCAACAGCAGCAAATACTTTCCCAAACTGTCCTTGACCAATTAAATCTAAAATTTTGTAGTTCGATTGATGTCTCAGCAAATTTATCTTGGGCTAATTTTCTTCAGTCATATCTCAGGCTAACTAACTAAAGTGATAAATCAATTGAAAGTTTTTGCTGAGTACCAAGCCTAACCTTAACTAAGTTTAATTACAGCCGTTTTCAGTTGAATAGACTCCATATAGTCTATTCAATTAAAAACTGCTGTGAATCTAACCAAAAAGATTGCTGACCGCCACTGACTCAAATTGTTCTTTTTTCGTAGTAGCTTCACTAGTTTTACTAGTTTCACTGATACTAGCATCGGCAGACTGATTAAAGTGAATTTCCAGGCTAAGATCTCTGGTTTTACGGTATTGTTCTAGGTCGCCTTTCCCAATATAGTATTGTGATGCTCGACGCAAATCAATAATTGCCTTTTGAGGATCGGTAATTTCCAAATAGAGTAAACCGCGTTGATGATAAGCATCTGCATGATCGTTACGTAATTCGATCGCTTTAGTAAAGTCTTCGATCGCTAGTTCGATACTGCCAGTAAGCTGATAGGAACAACCTCTTTGATAGTAGGCTTCAACTGCATTAGAGTCATTGTTGATAATTTGGGTAAATTTTTCAATCGCTTTTAGCTGTATAGCCAATTTACGGGTTTCAGTTTGTTCTTGCTCTAGCTGTTGAGTGAGCTGATCTAGTTTGGTCAGAGAAGTTTGTAGAGTCTGTAACTCTTGAGTTGTCATCTCTAAGTTGGTCTTTTGTTGTTGGTCTAATCGCGTTAGTCCTGTGGAGGCTGTATCACTAGCTTTTTTTAATTCAGTCAATTCAACGTCGTGATCCCAATGCTGTTTTTCTGATTGCTGTTTAAGCTGGCTAACTTTGGCTTGATTGTCTTGAATTAACAAAGTCATTGCTTCTCGCTCAGCAGCAATCATTCGCTTAAGTCGTTGATGGTTAACCACCGCCAGTCCAGCAGTTACAGAAAGAGGAATTGTTACCCACAGAAATTGCTTGAAGACAACACTAGTTATCGACCCGCCGATAGAACCAACAACAGCAGATGTTTCGGCAATATCTAACCAATGATTTTTATTAGGAGTAGATGATTTCATGTTGATTTAAATAAATAATGAGCTTGACGTTTAAAAATATAATTAAGACTAGTTAATTAGCTAATACTGTTTGATTTAAGATCAAAATCGGCTTAACGAAAGCATATTCTTCAGGGGTGAGGAACTGCTCCACAATTTCTGGCATGGTGGCATGAGCCAAAGCTGCAATGTGTTTAACCTGAAAAGCCTTGACAATAGTTCGCTGCCATAGCAAGATATTTTCGCGCAAACGGTCTAAATCCTCAATCAGCATTGCCGCCATAGCAATTCGCAAGACTATTTTGGTATCTCTTTGATACATAGCCGTAACGTCTTTGTCACCCATTTGAAAAATATTGGGCTGTTTTTCCCGCATCCTAGCTTCTACTTTCTCAATCATCTCTGCTTCGCGATCCCGCAGTTTTTGATAGACGCTCAGGCGTACATTGACAGTGGGAAAATAATCTTTGAGCAACTGTAGTTCTTGTTCTGTTGCGTAACGACCTTCTGCTGCCAAGCTTAATTGGTTTAATTGATTTAACATAATATTTTGAGGTTTATATAGACTCGCTTTTACTTAAAAAATCTTTAACCTGACTCTGGGTTGTTTGAAGTTGAGCAATCACAGAACGGGTAATGAGCTTGCCCTCTTCCACCAGCACTTGACCAGACAGAGGATGGAGTAGATTAGACTGCGCTCGGCGACCAATTAAATCTTCAATATCATCATCTTGACTGATATACATCCCCGCAGGTAGCTCAACGATCACTCCCTCCCCGATGACTCTTGCCTGACAAGCCAAACGCGAGTTGACATTACAGCTAGTGATTGAACCTAAGGTACGTTGTTCCCGTTTGGTTAGAGGAGAAAGACTATCTTCCCCTTGCCTGATATAGACATGACAAGTAGCACAGATTCCTCTCCCACCGCATTCTTGGGTGACTTCAACATCATTTTTCATTAACACCGACAACAAGTTAGTGTTAGTGGCGATCGCCGTATTCGTTCCAAATGGATCTAGTCGAACAGTTTTAACCATGATCTCCTGTTGTTAAATAATCTTCAAATTATCTTTACTAATTAGCTGTCAGACTTTGCAGAATGGCAGTGTGAGTCTGTCCCTTCTCTACCATCACTGATACTGATTCCAGTCTTTTCTTTAAACCTAAAATAAACAAGTTAGAACTTGCTCCCAAAGACTCGCAGGTTGTTTGTACGCAGTGCAGGTCGGTTTCCGCTAATTCTGAAAAGAAAGCACTCAATAAACCAGCCTCAATAAAACAGCTTGGTTGCTCAGCAGCGGTGATTTCATTGACAAAGCCAGAATTGGTGATCTCGACGACTAAAAACCCCTGTTGATAGTGGTCAAAGTTTGGCTCAATTATGCCCCAGCCATGGGCTTTCCAGCATTGCTTTAAACATTGGACAAGTTCGATCATTTCCATGGTTGCAACAGGCTGCCGATAATAGCTGCCAACTTCTTCGCTAAAGCGACGAAAAAAGTTTTTCCCCCATTTACGACCACAATTATAAAGAACCAGACCAGTGGCAGAGCCAAGTTCAGCGAATAGACCGCTATAAAGACCCCTAATTAAAGTTTCGGGTAAGGCTAGCAAACGTCCACCTTGACGATTTTCAATTAAACCAGATTCAAAATCTCCCTGTAGATAGGTATTAGGAGCAAAATAGTTACCTGGTATATTGGACTCGGAAATTAAATCAGCAACGTTGATCATGATTTGATATAAAATTCTCTAGAGGGTTAATTAATAAGTGTCTATGCTGGTTTTAATGCTGCTTTTGGATTCAACAAAACATTTTTAGACTGCTCTAAATATGGCTGCAAGACCGAAAATTGCTCATTTTCTAAACTTTTTTTGAGGCGCTTGTATAAATAGCCATACAGGTTTTGCTCTAGATCTTGCATGTGCTGGGCTGCAATCTGTTCTGGCAACCATTCTAAAATTCGCTGCTCAAGATATTGTGAATCATTAGCTAACATTGCCATGCTGCAATAGCGCAAAATCATCATCCAACGTTTGACGGCTCGCTTGACTTTAGACTCAGGCTCATCAGGAAAGTTATTGACTATCTGATTAATCACATGCTGAAAAATTTCTGTTTCTTGATCGCGAATCTGTTCATATATTTTCAATCGTTCTGACAAGTATAAAATTTGACTTTTAAAAATTCCTAAATCCTTTTGTGCTAAATACTCAGCTTCTGCTTGATAGATCAAAGAGTCAATTTCAGTAATCATGGGAATAATTTAGATCTATTTAGAATAGTTAAAATAGTTGAGATAAATCGTTGAGGGTAAATTCTTCAACTTCGGCGATCGCTTCTTTGGTTTGTTCGAGTATTTGCTCAATCTTTTGTGGTGCGGGAGTTTCTTTTACTCCTGACCAATTAAAGCACTGCCAAAACTGACCCGATGGCAAAGTTATGTCAAAAACAACTTTTCTGCTTAAGTGATCTAAGTCATCAACAGGATCGAGGGAAATTCTTGTTCCTGACCAATTACTCAAAGCAAAAAAATCTTGAGTTGTTAGACACTGCCAAGATGCCAAGGATTTTCTACTTTGACTTATAGATACAGATGTAGCTGATGCTGGCAGCGCAGTATTTTCCCAGTTGCATTGGCTGATGAATTCTTGAACATATAGACATTGCCAAGCAGCAATAGTACTCACTTGAGATACTCCCCGTTATGCAGTTTTTTCTGAATATCGCGCGCGGTTGCGCCTTCGTTATGCCAAAAAGATGCTGCATCAATGCGATCTTTTTTCCCAAGTAAAAACTTACAGTAAGTTTCTCCCATCGCATAACACTGAATTTCAATACAGCCGAGATCTTTATTGATCAAATCACTAAAGAAACCTGCAAACAAACCTGCATAAATATGACAGACGGGTTTACCTACATCACCTAAAGTTCTGGCTACGGCGGAGTCAAAAATATTGATAAACATAAAGCCATTTTTTTGATCGCTCATGTCTACTTCCCAGTTACCCCAACCCTGAGCAATAAATGGCCACCACCAAGCTTCGAGAACGTACATTAAATTAAGCTGGCTAAAGTCTTCATAGCCATATTCTTGCAAAAACCAATTACGGAAAAATTTGGCATCTTCTTGACCCCATTGTTGACCAATGTTGTACATTAAAACCCCAGAAGCATCGCCAACCTCTTCTTCCAAACCAGCAATCAAACCGACAATAAAATTTTCGCTGACCAAGAGATTACGGCATTCATTCCAATCGTCAATCGTGCCAGTATTGGTTTGGAACGAAAAAAAATCTTTGAGACTATAGTGAAAGTGTCTTTGAGGATATTTTTGTTTAAGCAGATGATTAGCTGGTAACCTCAGATCTGTTGACGTACCTATCGTGTTAACTTGAGCTAAAGACATTTATTTTGTTTTATTTGGAGAAATTTTCACTAAACTTGTGCTTAGATTCTATTGCCCTAGCTACAAAAAAAGTTCCGTAATTATCTCTATCTTCTAGATAAGTTATGTTAAGTAATCTCAGTGAAATTGCTATTTGTATTTCTTGAAGAATTATTAGCAAAAGCTTGTGAGTTTATTTAGATTAAATAACTTAAATTAACTACAGAAAAAAGTTAAGATTGGCTATGTCTAATTGTTAGGCGATCGCCATTGAAATTATTAGTTACATAATGCCTAAGCTAAGTCTAGGGGCGCGTTTATTTATCTCACACTTATTAGTCATGATGGTGGGATTAGGCAGTTTTGTCATCATTGCTAAAGTATCGTCCCCCAGGATGTTTGTCTTCCGTCTAGAACAGTTAGAAAAGCGCGGTCTTTTTACTGTCCGCTCGGCTCGAACCTATTTGGTTGATGGATTCCAAAATGCCTGGAATCGGAGTGCAATCTTGTCGGTAATTGTTGGTTCAGGTGCAGCAGGTGCAGTCAGCTATGTCTCTTCTAAACGCATTACCCAGCCTGTAACGCAAATGAGGCGTATTACCCAAAAATTTGCCGCAGGAGACTTAGAAGAAAGAGTTCCTGGTAGCGATATTTCTGAACTTAATCAACTGAGCGTTAGTTTTAACTCCATGGCTAGCAGCATTGGTAATGTGGAGCAAAGACGAAGAGAGTTGATTAGCGATCTCACCCATGAACTGCGCACTCCTTTAACTGTGATGCGGGGATATCTAGAAGAACTGGCTGAGGGCAGAATTGAAGGCAGTCCTCAACTTTACCTTCGTTTAATTAAAGAAACTAGACGTTTAGAGCGTCTCATTCACGATCTACAGGAGCTTTCTAAAGCAGAAGCAGGATACTTATCAATTGACTCTAAACCATTAAATTTATATCCTTTACTAACTTCCCTCGTAGAACGATTTGCCGATCAGCTATTAGAAGATGGTCCAAGTTTAGAACTAAAATGCCCTAAAGATCTTCCTGCTGTCTTGGCCGATCGCGATCGCACTGAACAAATTCTGGTCAATTTACTTGGTAATGCGATCCGCTACACCGAAACAGGCTCAATCACCGTTGAAGCTAAAAAAATCAATCGTCAGATTTGGATCTCCGTTACTGACACAGGAATTGGCATCGCCGAAGAGGATTTACCCTTTCTCTTTGAGCGTTTTTGGCGAGCCGATCCCTCTCGTTCTAGTCATTCGGGGGGAACGGGAATTGGTCTGGCGATCGCTCTTAGGCTGGTGGAATTACAAGGTGGTCGAATTGAAGTGGAAAGTGAATTAGGTACAGGCAGTACTTTCCGTTTTTGTCTGCCACTTGCCTAGTAATCAGTTAGAGGCGATTCGCGTCATAATAGTAATATTTGCAATTCTTCACAATTATCAATTTACTAATTATGACAACCTCCAAAAATCAATACGAAATTCAAAAAACCGAACAGGAGTGGAAAGAAAGCCTGACTCCAGAAGAGTTTAAAGTGCTACGTAAACACGGTACAGAGCGAGCAGGGACAAGTCCTTTGGATAAAGTTTATGACGAGGGTACTTATGTTTGTAAAGGCTGTGGTCAACCGCTATTTACTTCCGACACCAAATTCAATAGTGGGACAGGATGGCCTAGTTTTTATCAGCCTTTAGAGGGTGCGATCGCGACTACAGTTGATCGCACCTTATTTATGACCAGAACAGAAGTACATTGTAGTCGCTGTGGTGGTCATTTAGGTCATGTCTTTAATGATGGACCTAAACCCACGGGACAACGTTACTGTATGAATGGTGTATCCCTCAAGTTTGTTCCTGAAAACTAGAAATTGCCAACTATCATTTCATCATTTAGTGATTTAAACTAGATTGGCTAAGGAAAATTCAGGGTATATTTTTGAACGCCATTAATCTTAATCTCTTAAAGCTATTAGGGATCATGCTGAGTTGGCAAATTGTCTTACTTAGCGTTGCCAACTTAGTCAATGCTCAAGCCACAAATTCAACTAGATCAACCGATGATATAAGAGACAGACACAACAGACAAAACACGCCAAACATCCCAGATCGCGTACTTGAAGAAAGCCCTACTTTACAACGTTGGCTGAAGGAAGCACCCGACTTATTGGAAGATATTCGCTATGATCCTAGTTTTCGTACTCGCTTACGCTTAGGTTTCACGACTTTTCCGAGTACGGATAATACAGGAGGAATCAATGTTGGCATTGAAGATATATTTATTGAACGAACTGGTTTAACCATTAGTGCCGATTACCAGTCTGCTTTTAATGGCGATCGCAATGCCTACGGTGCAGACTTGCATTATTTTGTCTTGCCTTTGGGCAACTATTTTAATCTCGCTCCTTTAATTGGTTATCGTTATGTTCAAAGCAATGACTTTAATACCGATGGATTGCACCTAGGTTTAAGACTCATGCTGGCTTTTTCCCGCACTGGTGGGGGAGATATCTCTCTATCTCAAAGCTACATTTCTCCAGGAGGTAGTGAGGAAGTGGGCATAACTTCCCTCTCGGTTGGCTATGCTGTTACTTCTAAGTTGCGCCTGTCTACGGATTTAGAATGGCAAAATTCTCTTGAGGATCATGATAGTCGTGCGGGAATTAATTTAGAGTTTTTATTTTAGGTTACAGCAGTTCAACAATGAACAGTGAACAATGAGCAATTACTTCTCCTTCTCTTAATGCTTTATTTTTAGTTCCTAGCTTACTAAAAAGTAGCTACTTTACTTTGGTAACTAAAAGAATTTAAGGTCTAGCTAAGTTTAATTGAAATTCTGGGAGTAGGTGAATATGAGAAATCAAGTTTGGTATGTGGCATTATTGATCGGCTTAATGTGTCTGATTCGCTTTGGTTTGAGTATCTTTGGGTACGCAGCACCTCATATGTTCATGGCAGAAACAGGAATATCTTTAGCTTCTAATCCTCAAATGCCTTATGCTATTCGCGCCTGGGCAATTAGAGATATGGCGATCGCGGTATTAATTGCCATAGCAGATAAAACCCAAGTCAAAATGCTCTTGATTGGTTGCGTTGTTATCGATTTGACCGACATCATTTCTGCTTATTTAAGTGTCAAAGACGGATTATTTAATACCGCAGATGTGGGATTAATCCAGCTTAGCTCAACGGCGATCGCTGCATTGATTTTAGAATTAGTCGCGATCGCCATACTTAGCAGCAAAACATTAGAAAATACTGATTAATTTGCTTTGAGCCAGTACAACATTACAATATCTAGATTTTTTCCCTTATCTTTTGATTCTCAATTGGCGATACGCTTGCATAGGCGGATAAGCTAGTACTTTAGTGAATACTTTAGGGAAGCCTAATCGCCTGATTTCGTGTAAAAGATCTATTCTTAACCCGAACTAAAGTTAGTTGATTACTACTGCCATTCTTTTAAAGCAGGAGTTTCTCCAAGTGCTTTACTCAATTCGCCATGAATCAAGCCATTAGTTGCCAAGATCCGACCAGAAGCAATGTCTAGAGGACTACCATCATATGCAGTTACTTTACCTCCTGCTTCCCGTAAAATGACGATTCCTGCTGCCATATCCCAGGGTTGAATTCCTCGTTCCCAATAGCCGTCTAGTCTACCGCAGGCTACTCCTGCCAAATCCATCGAAGCGCATCCCAAGCGACGCACTCCTTGAGTTAAATGAGTGAGATGACAAAACTCTGCATAATTATTGTCTTTGGTTTCCCGTCGATCATAGGCAAATCCAGTAATCAAAAGGCTTTTACTTAATGCTTGAGTTGCCGAAACTTTAATCGGACGACGATTACAGGTTGCACCTAAGCCTGTTGCTGCTTGAAATAGCTCATCGCTAAAAGGATTATATACTGCACCCACTGCGGGGACTCCATTAATCATTAAGCCAACAGAGGTTGCTGCTAAAGGTAAGCCATGGGCGTAGTTTGTAGTACCGTCCAAAGGATCGATCGCCCAGAGATATTCACTATCAGTATTACCCAATGCTCCCGATTCTTCTGCCAAAATTTGATGTTCAGGAAGATGGCGTTTCAAGACTTTAAGAACTTCTGCCTCTGCTAGCTTGTCCGCCTCGGTGACCAAATCGCCAGGACGACCCTTTTCTTGAATATTATTGAATTTACCCCAGCGTTCTTTCAAGACTGCTCCGGCGGCCATAACTGATGCGGTAGCGACATCGAGAAAAATCTGTAGTTGTTCGGTGGCAGGTTGAGTCATGGTTTATTCATTGAACGAAATTGACTAGGAGTGTAGCGCATTGCCTGCTGTGGATTCCAAATTCCGTAACCCAGTAAGCGTGCATATTCTTGAGACTCCATAAGCAGCTTACTATAGGAATGGGGATATCTATCGTTTACCAGCACACATCCTGATTTAATTAATTCTTGACTGACTAAAGTTTGTTCCTGCCAGAGATGTCCTTGAATTCGATTATAGCGATCGCGGAGCATACCTGGAGAGCTTGCACTCGAATGGTTGTAATCGCGTACCAGATTTTCTGCCTCAATTTTGATTGGTTTTCCCAGAACTAATTCTGTCAGCTTTTGCTTGGCTGTTTCTCCCCAAGGAGACTGTCGCCAGTCGGGAGCATCAATACCTTCAATCCTCAGCTTGACCACCTCAGACGTACCTGTCAAGATAACTTCTACTGCTTGACCACTAACTACCCGCGTAACTTCTGCTGAAAACAAGTTTTTCTTTTCAGGGGTAGCATTACAGCCAAATAACAATATTAAACAGCAGCATACAATCACAGCGTTAATCTTCATGACCCTTTTGTATGGGAGAACGGCCGTTCCCTCCTATCTTGATTACTGATTATTCTCGGCGGTCAACTTCAAATTGATGATCGAAAGTCCTAAAATACCTAAAAACAGAACTAAACCAATGGTGCAGGCATAGCTAATATCTAAATCTTGAAATGCTCGTTCATAAAGATAGTAAACTACGGTTTTAGAGCTATTGCCAGGGCCTCCTTGAGTCATAATAAATATTTCTTCAAAGACTTTAGTTGCCGAAATTGCCGAGATTACGCCGACTAAAAATAGATAAGGACGCATCAGAGGAAGAGTAATATCTAGATGCTTTTGCCAGCTATCTGAGCCATCAATCGCCGCAGCTTCATAAAGTTCAGGAGAGATTGACTGTAAGCCAGCTAAATAAATCACCATATAGTAGCCTAAGCCTTTCCAGATCGTCACTAGCATTACACTCCAAAGAGCTAGTTGAGGATCGGTTAACCAGGGTATACCTTCGGTAAATCCTAGCTGCTTGAGAAATTGATTTAATAAGCCATTTTGAGTATAGAGAGCCTTCCAGGTAATGCCTGCCACCACTATGGAAATTACTACAGGAGTATAAAAGGCAGTCCGAAACCAGTTAATTCCCCGTAGTTTTTGATTGACAATGATGGCTAAACCTAAAGGTGCAATGACTAAAATTGGCACTACGCCAATTAAATATAGCAAGGTATTTTTAATAGTTTGCCAAAACACCTCATCTTGCCAAAGCCTGTTAAAATTTTCCAGCCCAATCCACTCTGGAGGCTGGGTAATATCGTATTCATAGCGAGTAAAACTGAGGGCAAATGCTTGGAACGCTGGGAAGAATACGGTTAATCCTAATAAAGCGATCGCTGGCAATAAAAATAAATAAGGAGTTAGCTTTTGCTGATTCATATGGTAGGTAATCTCTTGGCGATCGGCATCCGCCAGCCAGTACCAAAGGCGCGATCGGTGATCTTAATCCCTGGAGGTGCTTGACGGCGTTTAAATTCTGCACGAGTAACTAACGCCCTTACTTTACTCACTATGGAGCGATCGTGTCCACTGGCGACTATTTCTGCTGAGGATTGATGCTGACAAATTAGGCGATCGAGTATGTCGTCTAAGATTTCATAAGGCGGTAATGAATCAGAGTCTTTTTGCTCTGGTTTCAACTCGGCACTAGGAGGTTTGGTAATAATATTGGCAGGGATGACTTCTTGGTGACGATTCAACCAGCGACACAATTCAAATACCCTGGTTTTTGGCACATCAGCAATTACCGCTAACCCGCCGTTCATATCACCATACAGAGTACAGTAACCTACCGCCATCTCTGATTTGTTTCCTGTAGAGAGTAGCAAATAGTTAAACTTATTGGCGATCGCCATTAATAAATTACCCCGTATCCGCGATTGAATATTCTCCTCGGCAATTCCCAACTCTGTCCCTGCAAACATCGGCTGGAGTAGGCGATCATATACCTCCATTGCTGCTTTGATTTCCAGCTTCTGGCTTTTGATCCCCAAGCTATTTACTAAATCCATCGCATCACTGACAGAATGCGCTGAACTATAGGGAGATGGCATCAGCACCCCCAGAACATTCTCTGCACCCAATGCTGCTGAAGCGATCGCTGCTACTAAAGCAGAATCAATCCCCCCACTTAAGCCTAAGATCGCCTGGCTAAAACCACACTTCCTGGCGTAGTCTTTCACTCCCAAGATTAAGGCACTGTATACTTCTTGATTAGCTTCCTCAATTCCCTCCTGATTAAGGGGATTCTCCAACTTGAAGCGATCGCCGTGGGTTAGGGGAGATTTAGAGTTAGCAAACAACTCAGCCGATTCCACTATGACCACATCCGTATCAAAACCTTGAGCGCGATCGACTATTTCCCCCGCACCATTAAATGCCAGACTGTTACCATCAAATACCAGATCATCATTTCCTCCCACTTGATTGACATATAAAATTGGCTTTTGATAAACAGTCGCTGCGTGGTGCAGCATCGCCTCTCTTAATTGCTGTTTGCCTACCGTATAGGGAGAAGCCGACAGATTAACAATCACATCTACACCTAATTGTGCCAATTCTTCTATCGGGTTGACTTCATAGCTACGTTTACCCCAAAACTGTTCATCATTCCATAAATCTTCGCAGATACTTACCCCAAACTTGATCCCATCGACGGTAAGACAATTAGCCTCATATCCAGGTTCAAAATAACGATCCTCATCAAATACGTCATAAGTAGGCAATAAGCGCTTATGAAAGACTTGTTTAACTTCTCCCCCATCTAATAGCGCCATACTGTTATACAGTGATTTTTGTCCTTTGGAAGCTGCGTGGGGATTAGTTTCTACTGTGCCGATCAACACTGCTACATTTTTCGGTAGCTGAGATGCGATCGCCTGTAATTCTTGATTCATGGACTCGACAAAGCCTGGATCGAGCAGTAAATCTCTAGGAGGATAGCCACAAAGAGATAATTCAGGGGTTAGTAATAAACGAACATTTTCTTGGGCTACATTTCTAGCAGCAGTAAGTATCTGCTGGGCATTATTGGTAATGTCGCCGATAGTTGGGTTTAGTTGGGCGATCGCTATTTTCATGGTGAATAATTTTTGGAATAAAACAATTGTATTAATGATGAATTATTGATTATATGTATAACTAAAAAAATTTAAGGAAGTCAAAATTATATTAATATTTTAGTGATTTATTTAGAATGAAGAAAAATAGTTTTTTATACTATGTGTTGGTTGCATTGTTTTTATCGCCAGCTATATGTTTATTTGGCGTTATTTTTTTCGTTATTTTTAGCGTTATATTCCCCTCAAGTCCTAATAAGAATGAAGCAATAGAATTAACTGCTATTATATCTCATGATTATTTACCAGAATCATTTGAATTAGTTTATTCCAAACAGTATATGGAAGTATTATCAAGCAATATGTGTTTTGTCTTTCATTATCCAGATGGATATTATCCTGCATCTAAGAGTAAATTTAATTACTTAAATCAAAACCCAAATCTAGATAACGAAGATTTTTTATTCGATTTTCGACGGGAGGTAGAGTCAAAAGAAGGATGTGCTAAATTTATTTCCAAGCTTAATAATGAAGATGCAAAGTTATTTACGGATCACGGTTTTCATCATGAGTATGGAAGAGGTTCAAAAATTTTCATTAATGATCAAGATAACTTGATTATGTTTGAGGGTTATATATATGATTGATCAATTTCAAGTTTTACGATGCTTCATTGGAAAAATATTTTCATCTTTATTTTATTATTAATTAATTTTAAATAAATAACAAAGGTTTATCTTTTAAGGGTGCAAAAGCTTCTGAATCAAACTTGTATAAACTAGCTGGACGACCAGCGCCACGGCATACTTTTTTTCCTGTATCTGACAAAAACCCTAATTTTAATAAGCGAGAACGAAAATTGGAATAATCAGAAAAATGTTCGCCTAAAATTGTGCAGTAGAGTTGGTAAACTTCGTTTAAAGTAAACTCTGGTGGTAAGACATCAAAAGCAATAGGACTATATTGCAGCTTATTTTTTAGTCGATTCCAGCCATAATTAAGAATCTCATCATGATCAAAAGCTAGGGGGGGAATTTCAGTTACTTTATACCAAGAAATATCATAATTTTTTTTATTGATGATTTTGGCTGCTTGATATCTTACTAAAGCAAAGTAACTAACAGATAGATATCTGACTCCGAAACTACTAGGATTTTCTCTGGGATCTCTGCCAGGATCGCCAAAAGAATATAGCTGTTCTAAATATAGATTATCTACTTGAATTTTCTCAGCTAAGGTACGATAGGCAGCATCTGTCAATGATTCTCCTTGACGGACTAAAGTTCCTGGCAAACTCCAATAATGGTTAAAAGGATCTTCATTTCTTTTTCTTAAGAGAACTAGTACGCGGTTATAAGCCGTATCTACTGAAAAGATTACATTATCAACACCAACTTTAAAATCAGCTAGCTTTTTTAATTGACTATTATTTTTAGCTATGGTCTGAGAATTAATTTTCATATAAATTTTAAAATAAATATTTCACAAGGAAAAAAGAATAATATCTTAGTTTAAAAGCGATCGCTTTAGTTGAAGAAGATTAATAGCATCTTTTAATTATTGACCAGTAATTGTTGATTGATAGTAGACAAGGGTACTTGATAAAAATATTGCTGTTGAAAATTTTCTTCTTGGATTATTGATAAAAAAGAATCAAGACTATTATTTGAATTTATATCAATGTTGTTAGTAATTAAATCAAAGTAATATTGATTTCCTTGTAATTTAGCTGTTAATCCTACATCAGATAATGCTTTTAACCCTAAATCAAAAGCGCGATCGCTTAAGTTTAATTTTGCCTGTATTTGTGATTTGGTTACTGATTTCTGGGTGCGACTAAGATATTTGGCAATACCCACTAGCTGCTGCCAAATAGCCATAGCATCTATTGAAGCTGCTTCATAAGCCAAAACCAAAGAGCGATCGCCTTTTAAAGCCTGTTGATACTCTCGGCAAATCTTGCCCCAGTTATCAGGACACTGTTGTAAAAAGCTAGCTTGTTCTGGGGGAACTTCTAAATTGTCTAATACTTGAGGAGTCGAACGGCGATCGATTAACTGATGTGTCTGATTTAATGCTGAATTCCTGCTAGAATCATTCGCTGCTAAACCGAGAGTAACTAAGCGGATTTCATAGCGTTTACTAAAGGTATTAAAGTCTAATTCGGCGATCGCATCCCACTTTCCTGTTACAGGAATTTCATCTTTATAATGTCCCCACCATAGTCCAGGAAATCCTTGATTACTGGAGTCATCCCCAATCTGAAACGTGGTTTTGATATATTCAATTTTTTGACCGCGATTATCTTGAATATTTTTATTCCAAGGGTTTTTAAACCAGCAGTCTTTAATTAGCAGTTTAGGGACAGGATTACCCATGCCATAGGGTTCAAGCTGTCTTAACTCCTTGAATAAATCTTCCCCCAGATCTGCCACAGTAACCACTAGATCAATATCTATCTGGGGCATCATCTCAGCTATATTAGTCTGTTGTCGTAGTTGTTGATTTATTCCCTCTCTAAATAAATCTAGATTTGCCAAAGGTAAACTTAACCCCGCAGCAAAGGGATGTCCTCCAAAACGATGCAGTAAATTGGATTGGGATTTAACTAGTTGATAGAGATCGATGCCGTTAACGGATCTTGCAGATCCCCGTGCCATGATTTCATGAGGAGTAGGGGCGTTTCGCGCGATGCCAAGCGAGTCTTTTAGGGAAACGTCCCTACTCAACAACACCGTTGGGCGACCATATTCTTGGGCAATTTGTCCCGCAGCCAAACCCAATACCCCACCCTGCCATTGAGGATCTTCGAGGACAATGACCGAGGTAGTCGATAAATCTAGCTGTTCTAACTTTTTCGTGACTTGCTTAATAGTGTCTTTCTGTAATGATTTACGACGAGCATTAGCCAATTCTGCTTCTTCGGCTAGATAATTACAGCGCTGCTCATCCTTACTAGTAAGTAACTCTACACAAAAACTAGCATCACCGTGAATCCGACTGACAGCATTAATTCTTGGCCCTAAACCAAAAGAAATATCCGTCGGGCGATCGCCATTGCGTTTACATAAATCTAATAACTTAGCTACTCCAGGGCGAGTCATCGTCGCAGGATTCACCTGTTTTCTAAGCTGCTGAATTCCTACCTGTGCCAGATAACGACAGTCTCCTTTTAACTCCACCAGATCGGCAATCAAACCAATCGCCACTAAATCTAATAAATTCTCAATCGGCTGAAGAGGCAGATCGGGCAATGCCTCATACAGCGCCTCAACTAACTTGTAGGCGACTGCTACCCCAGAAAGATTATACAGAGGATGAGATTGCTCAAAATAACGAGGATTAATAATTGCCGTAACTTCAGGACGAGTATCAGGCAGAGTATGATGATCGGTGATAATAATCTCAATACCTAATGACCTAGCGTAGGCAATCTCTTCTAAATTGGTGCTACCCGTATCGCAAGTAACAATTAACTTGGTTTCCGCCGAACCTAATCTAGCTATTCCTGGACAATTCAAGCCATGGGATTCCGTCATTCGATTGGGAATATAGTAGTCAAGCTGCAAATGCTGAGGGAAAAACTGTCCTAAACCATCCCATAAAACACTAGTAGAAGTAATCCCATCCGCATCAAAATCTCCCCAAATCGTGACTTTCTCAGCGCGATCTCGTGCCTGTTTTAATCGAGCGATCGCCCATTCCATCTCCATCCCAAACGCAGAAGCATTAGTAGGTTGATATAAAGCCGCATCTAAAAACCCTGGCAACTGATCTAAATCTCTAATTCCTCTTTGCCATAGCAGTTGGGCGCAATATTTACTATCTCTGCCTGTAATTTGCTGCACTCCTTGAACAAACTCCCAAGGCGCTATTGATGTCGGTAAATGCCACTTCTCTTTCATTAGTTACTAATTATCAAGTTATTCACCAGCGATCGCTAAACCTAGAATGTTGATCTTAACGGCTGTATATATCAAATTACCCTAGATATATAGAAATTAATCATTTAAAACCGCTTCGCGGTTAGCTCTAAGCCGTAAGCTGTCAGCTAACATAGTAGGGGATTTAACCTCCACTATGTCTTATTCCACTTAAATTTGTGGAGAAATTAAACTAGGCTTATAGCTTTGTTAAACCTCGATCAATTGAGCGATTTGATGGCGAGCGTTGGCGATCGACTCTGCTAGTTTTTTCCCACCAAACTCATCATTCTCAACATTAACGAAGGTGATGTCAGTAATGCCAATAAATCCGAAGATCGTTCTTAAATAAGGATTTTGATATATTCATTTCCTCGTTGCGCTCACCAGGTTCAAATCCAGCATCACCTCGCGCTGTGATAATATACATTTTCTTCCCCAATACTAGCGGTTTATGAGGATTTGCAGAATCCTCTGGTTCAAACGCAAAGGTTCGCCCTACTCTCACTAGTTGGTCGATGTAAGCC
The DNA here is from genome assembly GCF_003003995.1 of Pleurocapsa sp. CCALA 161. GTDB lineage: Bacteria > Cyanobacteriota > Cyanobacteriia > Cyanobacteriales > Xenococcaceae > Waterburya. Next base: position 51,681 of record NZ_PVWF01000007.1, read on the forward strand.
TTAAACGTACTGGGAACGCTGAAATTGTCCATAGGAACACCAATGACGTAGATGTCGGCAGCTAAAAATTCATCGACCAAGCGATCGCTTGGCAAGCCTCCATATCAATACTTACTCCAACAACGCATCGAACGAGCAAAGCAGTTGTTAAAGCAAACAGACAAATCAATTGTAAATATTGCCTTTACCTGTGGTTTTAGCAGTCACAGCCATCTAAGCAAACAATTTCGTCAACTTACAGGCATGACACCCAAAGCCTTCAGAACAACCTACTAAAACGCCGTCAGCAAGCATAAAATCAAAACCTCGCTCCATTCAACTACTGCGCCATAAGTATCCCCTGTATGCCCTCCTAGCTGCCTGTAAAACCAATAGCCTGTTAACAGGGCGATCGCGATATTCCCCCCAACAATCAAACCTATTTGCCACCAGGATAAGTAATCTACCGTCAGCCACAAGCCACTAAAACAAAGTAAAACCACCAAGCCTAATAAAATATCTTGGGGTAAGCGCAAATTCTCTTGATGAAATGAACCCTTGCCTGTAGCTCTAAGGTAAGGATAAAAAGCGATCGCGCAAACTTGTCCCCATCTCGCCCAACCTGTCGCCGAAAGTAATACCAACCACAAAGGCAAAGACATCTCACTCAGAGTTACGGTTTTAAGCAAGAGAATAATTATGGCGGCGATCGCCCCGAAAGCTCCTGTAGCACTATCCTTCATCACCTCCAAACGACGTTCAGGACTAGTTACCGACAAACCATCTGCGGTATCCATCGCCCCATCAAGATGTAGCCCGCCTGTAACCCAAACCCAAACCGCTACAGTTAAGGCATTACAAGTTAAATCAGGTATCCTCATTTTGATTGTGCTGACAAAAAGAAACAGGATTAAGCCAATCACCAATCCCACCAGCGGACACCAACGAGCAATCCTAGACCAGTTATTCGTCCATTTAGCTGGCAATGGTATAACTGTATAAAATATTACTCCACTGGCAAATGACGTGATTACGTCTGTAAGATACGACCAAATGTTATTAATAGGTATTTTGAACAAGAAAAAATATTTGCTTAAAATTTGATTAAATATGTGGGGAATGTTGGGCTAATATTGTTTCATAAGCTACTTTATTTTTACGGCATATTTCTTACAACAAAATATTTAGCTAGGTAATTTGACACTTCAAATATACTTCTTATGAGCAAACATCAAGCCATGGAATCGCTACCCGCTCCCTGTATTGTAGATGAAGGCATTGTCATCAACCAAGATGATATGAAACGCTTATTGACTGATTTATGTCATGTTCAATATATCCATAAAATTAGTGGTCAAAAAACTAGTCAAGGCAAAGGATATATTCAAGAAATATTTAGCGACTACAATCAGTCTACATTGATTGCTAATCAAAAAATCTATATCAATATTCAGAGTTTTGATTATCTTCATCTCAGTAAATCTACTGATGGCGAAGCTTGTTTTAATTTAGTCCAAGACAATCGCCAACTTAGTCTAATTCCCATTTGCCGTAACACTCAACCTCAAGCGATCGCCAAAAATATTGATGCCGATACCATAGAGGCGATGGTAACGGACGTTTTAACTGCTCGTTTAGATGTTCAGCTTGATGATGATGACTTTTAGGGTGGCTATAAGCTGTAAGCTATAGGCTATAAGCTAAGAAAAAAGGTTAATCGTGGGATTTTCATTTGCATGTCAGGCTAACTGTAGCCATACTCAAGCGCGGGCGGGAGTATTTCATACTCCTCATGGGATTGTTGAGACACCAAGATTTATGCCTGTTGGCACTTTAGCTACGGTTAAGGGCGTAATCCCGCAACAGCTTGAGGCTGCTAATTCGCAAATGATTTTGGCTAATACCTACCATCTTCATCTTCAGCCAGGGGAAGATATAGTCAGAGAAGCGGGAGGGTTACATCGTTTTATGGCGTGGAATAAACCTATTCTCACCGATTCAGGAGGGTTTCAGGTTTTTAGCTTGAGCGAAATGCGTAAAGTAAGCGAAGAAGGAGTTATTTTTAAGTCTCCTCGTGACGGTAGCACGATCAACATTACCCCAGAGCGTTCAATTCAGATTCAGAATGCTTTGGGGGCAGACGTGATTATGGCGTTTGATGAATGTCCCCCAGCGGATGCGACTAAAGAACAGGTTCAGGCTGCAACAGATCGTAGTTATCGGTGGTTAAAAAGATGTGTTGCCCAACATCAAAATACGGCTCGCCAAGCTTTATTTGGCATTGTTCAGGGAGGAATACATTTAGATCTTCGGCAAAAAGCCGTCGAACAGCTAGCTGAATTGGATCTACCTGGTTATGCTATTGGTGGGGTGAGCGTCGGCGAAGATCCGCAATTGATCAACGCCACGGTGCGCCATACTGCTCCTTTATTACCTGCCAATAAACCCCGCTATCTAATGGGGGTGGGAACCTATCGAGAAATGGCTCAGGCGATCGCCTCAGGGATAGATTTATTTGACTGTGTGATTCCTACTCGTTTAGGTCGTCATGGTGCTGCTTTAATTCGCGGTAAACGGACTAATATCAAAAATGCCACCTATAAGCGAGACTATCGACCCCTGGATGAAACCTGCTCTTGTTATGCCTGTCAGAATTTTAGCCGTGCTTATCTTAACCATATGCTGCGATCGCAAGAAATGGTAGGCTACATTATGCTCTCTCTCCACAACATTACGGAATTAATTCGTTTTACCCAAGAAATTCGCGAGGCTATTTTCAAGGGAACTTTTGCCACCGATTTTGCTCATTGGCTTAATGATGAAGCTGATAACTAATCTCGGTATGAAGCGCGAAAAAGCACGAAACTTGGCGCTACTACCTACTACCTACTACCTACTACCTACTACCTATTTGCGAAGCTTATCCTTTAGGACTACCTACTACCTACTACCTATTTCCCAAATGCTCAACAATCTTTTGCACTAGTTCATCAGCATCAACGGTTTTACGTAAAAAGTCGGATGAGCCGGCCATTCTTGCTCTGAAGCGATCGATTAGTCCTGAATTGCTAGTTAGAAAAATAATTGGTGTTTGGGCAAATTCTGGATATTGTCGCAGTTTGGCGCATAAATCATATCCGCTAATTGTAGGCATAACAATATCTAAAAAAATCAGATCTGGTTGACTACTGATTAAAACCCTAGCTGCATCACGAGGATCGTTAACTGCCAAAAAGCGATAGCCAGCCATACCAATAATTTGCTCCATCAAATGAGAAACCATCGGACTATCATCAACACAAGCAATTAAAGGACGATCTTGATGCTCATAATTCTCTTGGTGAGGACTGATTATTTCTAGCAAGTCGGGAATATCAACTAAACCGAAAATACCTGACTGAATATACGGCAAGAGAGAGCAGATTACTTGTAAGGGGGAAGTTCTTAACTGAACAGATAAATCTCTTAGAGTCCTATTACCATTGAGTAGTTTACACAGACTTTGATAAGCAGAAATCGAAGTTTTTTCTTGAAGCTGTTTGGGTTGAAGGATTACAGGAGCCATGTTGGGCAGACGATCTGTCACTTGAGCCTCTTGCCAGCACGACCAAACTTGCTCTAGTTGAGTGATTACACTCTGGGGTTGAATTAATTCTAAAGTTGGTACTAAAACATTGTCTTGGTTAAGACGACAAATAACTTGTTTTGCTTGGGTTAGATCAAAAATAATCTCACTAACGACAAAAGCGATCGCATTTTTAGCCTGCTGAGGGGTAATCGTTTGCCGATCAACCCAGTCGGCTAGTTGCTCATATTCCCAAATATTATCACTTAAGTCTGCTCTGCGCTGCGTAAGTTCTGCTTGTAGATTTGAAAGCTGAAAAGGAACTTGCGGCAAGTTTAAAATTAGATTCCGTTGCCACCGTCGAATTGGATGGACACCTCCTGTGGCGTAGACAATATCTCCTAAATAAAGATAAACGTGCCATTCCTGTTCTTTGAGAGGATCGCTAAAGGTTAACTTTCCACTCAGATGTGCCTCTTGCAGGGAAATAAACAGTTTGATCTGCTTGGCAACAGTAAATTCACGAATGATTAAATTGTTAGAAGTATTTTTGGGACTCATTTGCTTATGCCCCTTTGCTGAAGAAGATTGATTATTTGGATATTGGCTGAAGGAAATTGGTATTGATTCATTTGGGCAGGTTTTACCCATTGAATCTCTTCGCACTCCAGAGTTTTTGCTTGACCGCTTAAATATTGGCAGTCATGAACATATAAGGTCACATTAAAAGTTTTATAGGTATGAGTAATTGTTGTCAAGCGATCGCCTACTGCAATCTCAATATCTAATTCTTCTTTAACTTCACGCTGAATACATTCTTCAACGGTTTCTCCTAGCTCAATTTTGCCCCCAGGAAACTCCCATAATCCACCCATTTCTCCTGATTGTTTTCGCCGATCTATCAGAATTTTTCCCTGCTGATTCTTGATTACAGCTACTCCAATCTGTTTGTTTGTCAGAGGAAGTGAGGTTAATGGCATACAACGCTTGCTATTTTTGCTATTTTTTGTCGGAATTATAAGTTAATTTAAAAATGTCAAAATTGTAAATAGTGCAAAGCAACCTTAACTTAGTTAAGGTTGCTAATTATTACATATATATCCACATATATTAGTTTAAATTGATGTTGGCAGGTCTTAATTATCGATCCCAGTTCCCATCAAGGATTGCTCAAAGCCCATCCTCTGTTCAGCATTGCGTAAGAAATAACCACTAATCATGGCAGATGCCAATAATCGCCCTAAACTCTGGCGATTGGTATTAATTTGCATCTGAAATTCTTCCTGGGGCATACTGCCTAACAAGCCAGTAATATTTTGTTCGATGATTTCAAACACCTCTGGCGATTCAGGCTGGGAGAGATGAGTGATGGTTTCAGGACTCAAAGATTGAACATAATGCCATAGTGAGTTTTCATTTTCGCTACGCTTGAAAGTACTCTGAGAAATATCTTTATTGCTCACTTTTAGCCTCCTGACTAGGATTAATAGAACTACGACTGATACTAAATCCGCTCAAGCCTTCGTCCTTTAGGACTCATTACTCAATTTTTTAAATAACCTATATCCTATATATATATGCAAGGGATTTAGTATGATGTACCAATCTAGTTGTCTGCCATTTTATTAAAACACCCTGCTATTGATCTTAGGTTACGTAGAACCGAACTCTCGACAGAGAGTTTTCCGATCAATAGCAAAATATTCGACTCTTAGCTAGCAAGATACTCTCTAATTGCCATTTTACGCTTACGGAGCTTAGATAAAGCTTCTCGCTCGATTTGGCGCACCCTTTCTCGGCTAATACTGAGGCACTCACCAATCTTGGCTAATGTCATCGGTTTACCATCGGCCAAACCAAATCGCAAACTAATTACTTCTTTTTGCTGGGGGGTTAAATCTCCCATTAGTTTGTCCAAGTCTCTTTTTAAGGAAGAAGAGGTGGCGAAGTCTTCAGGGGATTGTCCTGAATCTTCCAGCATATCGCCAAGTTCAGTATCGTTGTTATCTCCAACTCTTACGTCGAGGGAAATTGGCTGGCGAGACTTTTCTAGATAATCACGTACCTGTTTGGGAGTAAGCTCTAGCTCTTGAGCCAGTTCGGCAATAGTCGCCGTTCTTCCTTTTTGCTGGGCTAACTGTCTTTGAGCTTTCTTAATCTTGTTGAGCTTTTCGGTAATATGAATTGGTAGCCGAATGGTACGACCTTTTTCAGCGATCGCTCTAGTGATTGCCTGGCGAATCCACCAGTAGGCATAGGTACTAAAACGATATCCTTTGGTGGGGTCGAATTTTTCTACTCCTCGCTGCATCCCAATTGTTCCCTCCTGAATCAAATCCAAGAGATCCAAATTACGCTTTAAATACTTTTTTGCTACAGAAACTACTAGTCGCAGGTTTGCTTCCACCATTTTTCTTTTAGCAGACTCCCCTGACTCGATCGCTGTCAGTAACTCGCTAGGAGTTGTTCCGGCTGCTTTTGCCCATTCTTCTGTGGTAGGCTCTATGTCAAGTTCTTCAATTAAAGACTCTTTGACTCTAGTTAAAGCGATCGCTTTTTGGACTCTTTTGGAATAGAGAATTTCTTCCTCATGAGTTAGCAGAGGAACACGACCTATTTCTTTGAGATAGCTTCTAACCAAGTCGTTAGATTTCTGTGCTGTTTTCATTACGCGATATGCTTGTTGATTTTGGTGGTGTAAGAAAAAGTTTCTAAGCTGCCATACTCATAGCCAGTATTTATGAGAATACGCATTTACTTTTGTAACAAAAACGCTGCCTGTCATGGTCAATAAATTTTGAATAGCTGACTCCTGTAGCTTTATCTTAGCTATAACAGCTTTTTTTCGGTCTATCTATAGCATGTTTTTGAAAAAATAGTATTTGTGTTCTTACTCTCACTAAATTCTAAGATACACGATTTTAGTTAACTTATGTAAAGTTTATTTAAAATACTTGTTAGTGAATGAGAATTGATAATTATTTAGTGCCACTTATTAAAAAATCATATCGATAAAACAAAGGCAAAAATGCAACACTGGCAACAAATTGGTCTAATTACCTGTTTAATCTGAGACATATCAACAGTTTAACTAACAATTATTCGGCTAAAGCTTTCAATTCCCATAAGAGCCAGCTAAAATGCCCCAATGTTGAGCGACAGTTTGATTTCACTATTTTGTCAAGTTGCTTTACATAAAATACTACTATGGGAACTGTGATCGGAAAACTGTAAAAATAATTAAGCGTCAGACACAGGAATTTTCCTACAATAAATTAGAATCTATGAATACTCCTCAAGTGGCTGCTTGTGGTTCTTGGCAATCGCCCATAACCTCAAATTTAATCGTTTCTCAGACTGTCGGCATTAGCAGTTTGGCTGTCAACCAAGGAAACATTTATTGGGTAGAAAAAAGACCCCAAGAACAAGGAAGAAATTTGCTGATCGGCTACGGCAATCAGACAGAGGTGAAAAATTTTACCCCCGCACCCTTAAGCGTGCGTAGTAAAATTCACGAATATGGAGGTGGTGCATTCGTAGTTGAAGAAAATACAATTTATTTTTCTAACTATCAAGATGGCAGAATTTATCAACAGGTAATTGGCACGCAACCCTATCCTTTGACAGATAAATTGGAGCGACGCTATGGGGATCTAATCGTTGATCGAGACAGAAATCGTCTGATTTGTGTCTGTGAAGATCATTCTTTAGCTGGCGAAGCCAAAAATAGTATCGTTACCATTAATCTCAATACAGGGAGAATGCAAGATTTAGTTGCGGGTAGCGATTTTTATTCTTCTCCCCGTTTGAGTCCTGATGGGGAGTATCTAGCCTGGTTGAGTTGGAATCATCCTAATATGCCCTGGGATAGTACTCATCTCTGGCTGGCGCAGCTTGACGCGGAGGGGATGGTTTTAGAGCCTAAATTAATTGCAGGAGGAACAGCCGAATCGATCTGTGAACCCAAGTGGGGTGATGATGGGACTCTTTACTTCTCAAGCGATCGCACTAACTGGTGGAATTTATATCGGCGAAAACCAGATGGTCAGGTAGAGATTCTCCAGCAAAAATCTGCTGAGTTTGCCTATCCTCATTGGATATTTGGCTTATCTACTTATGCTGTGGTGGGAGAGTCTATCATCTGTGCTTATTCAGCCGATGGCTGCTGGCATTTAGGCAAAATTGACTTAAAAACCAAACAGTTTAGCGAAATTAAAACTAGATATACTAATATTTCCGATCTTCAAGGCAGCGATGATTTTGTCATTTTTATAGGTGGTTCTCCCACAGAAACAACGGCGGTAATTAAGCTGGATTTAAATACCTTGAGAGAACAAATACTACGGCGTACAGGAGAGGTTCAGATTGACCCTGGCTATTTATCGCTACCAGAGGCGATCGCTTTTCCCAGTAGCGAAGGTTTAACTGCTCATGCTTGGTATTATGCTCCAGAAAATAAAGATTACCTAGCTATGTCAGGAGAACTGCCTCCTTTAATAGTCAATAGTCATGGAGGGCCCACAGCCGCTGCTGCGGTGGAATTGAACCTGCGAATTCAGTACTGGACTAGTCGTGGTTTTGGCTATTTAGATGTGAATTATGGTGGCAGCATTGGTTATGGTCGTCAGTATCGTCAGCGACTAGACGGCAAGTGGGGAATTGTTGACGTAGATGATTGTATTAACGCTGCTAAGTATTTGGTTGAGCGCAAAAGCGTAGATGGCGATCGCCTAGTGATTACAGGCAGCAGTGCAGGAGGCTATACTACTCTAGCTGCCTTAACCTTTCGCGATACTTTTAAAGCAGGGGCAAGTTACTATGGCGTGAGCGATCTAGAGATCTTAGCCAAAGATACTCATAAGTTTGAATCTCGCTATTTAGATCGTTTAGTGGGCAAGTATCCTGAAGATCGAGCTATTTATCAAGAGCGATCGCCGATTTACTTTATCGAACAGTTAGACTGTCCTGTGATCTTCTTTCAGGGATTAAAAGACCAGGTAGTACCCCCAAATCAGGCGGAAATGATGTTTGAGGCGATCAAAAAAAAGGGTTTACCCGTGGCTTATATTGCTTTTGAACAGGAGGCTCATGGTTTTCGGATTGCTGAAAATATTCAAAAAGCTTTGGATAGCGAATTTTACTTTTATTCCCGTATCTTTGGTTTTGAACCAGCAGATCGGCTCGAACAGATCGAAATAATTAATTTATAGGTAAAAACTAGGAACTAAAAACTAAAAACTAAAAATATTACTAATGAAAAAATATCTAAATAATTTTGTTTACCTACTTAATTCACAGCAATGGCGATTAACCAAGTATTCTTTTATATCCCCAATCTAATTGGCTATGTCAGATTTATTTTTTATCTAGCCAGCTTTATTAGTCATAGTTTAGGTTACTGGCAACTGTGTATTGGACTATATGCGATCGCCTTTATTTTAGATGAATTTGATGGCCGAGCTGCTCGTGCCTATAATCAAAGTAGTAATTTTGGTGCTGCCTTAGATATGGTGGCGGATCGTTCGGCAACAGCGGGTTTATGTCTGATTTTGGCACAGCTATATCCTCATTATTTATTAGCATTTATTGGCGCGATCGCCCTTGATATTAGCAGTCATTATTATTTAATTTACGCTACAGGAATGCGGGGATCAGCCAGTCATAAAGATTCGGCTCAATGGTCGAATAATGCATTACTGAAGCTTTATTATGGCAAAAAACCTTTTATGGATTTGCTGATTCTGGGTAATGAACTATTTTATCTCCTACTATATCTTGATTTTTATCTAGTAGGAATAAGTATAAATTTAGCTGGCTGGCAGACAAATATTTGGCAATTATTGCTAATAGTTTTCTTGCCAATTTATTTATTGAAACAGGCGACTAATATTCTTCAGCTACAGGCAGCAGGACAAGAAATAGCCAAACTAGATTTAATTAGTCGTGAAGCTAAATCGGCAACTGAATAATCATATTGTTCTATACTAATTAAGCCAATATCCAGCCTCAATCATTTAAATCATTTAAATCATTTAGTCATCTAGATCGCTGATGAAACAGTACCCTGAAGCAGACATTTCCAGCGCAGTGGATCTTGCCCTGGCTTGTGCCTTACTACAACGCACTCAGACGGGAGACTTAACCCATTGTCCCTTAATGCTTTCACCAGCTATTATCACCAACCTGTTGATTACCCAACTAGAGTCTTTAGCTCAACCTTTAGCTCTTTTAATTCATCGAGTAGCCAACGATTTAGATTTTCTGGTAGAACAGCTTCAATTTACTGCTGCTAGTGACGAGTATACGGGCTTTTTGTTATCTCTAGCTCAAGAACAACGTCGTCAAGATAGTTTGCGGTTTTCTCTTACCCGCAGTGATTACTTCATGACGCAAACAGACGGCTTACGCCAAGTAGAATTTAATACTATTGCCGCCAGCTATATCGGTTTATCGGAAAAAATCACCGAATTCCATAAAATATGGGGTAATCTTCAGAAAGAAACCTGGGACTTGTTACCTAATCAGCCAATCGCTGCCGTTGCTGATGCCTTTGTGACGGTGATGAAGGAGTATAATGTTTTAAATGCTTGTGTGCTGTTTGTGGTTCAAGCTAACGAGCGTAATGTTTTCGATCAGCGTCTTTTAGAAATCGCCCTGATTGAACGGGGTATCAAAGTTGTACGCGCTAGCCTCGAAGCAATTGGCGAACAGGGAGAAGTACGTCAGGGTCATCTCTTACTTAACGGTGAAATTGCTGCTATTACTTATTTTCGAGCGGGTTACCGTCCTGATGAACTCGAAAGCAAAATAGCTCGTCAAGGTCGTCAGTTAATTGCTCGTTCAACGACAGTTTCTGTGCCAGATTTACCAACTCATTTAGCAGGAACTAAGAAAATTCAGCAAGTATTAACGAATCCTCAACTGTTAAAGCTCTTTCTTGACGAAGAGGATATTGCTATAGTTAGAACTGCCTTTGCCCAGATTTATACTCTTGATGTGCAGATTAAATTTGAAGGCAAAATGATGCTAGCCAAAGAAGCAGCTATTTTACAACCAGAGCAATTTGTGCTTAAACCCCAGCGGGAGGGTGGCGGTTTTAATCTATATGGTGAAGATTTGCGTCAATGTCTACAAAATCTACCAGCAGAAGCAGGTAACGCATACATTTTAATGGAACGACTATATCCACCTGTGTCTCCTGGCTGGGGTCTAAGGGATGGAAAACTCTGGCAAGGACAGGTAGTACACGAAATTGGTCAATATGGTATCTTAATTGCTCATGGCGATCGCATTTTAACCAATCAAGCAGCAGGTTATCTCGTGCGTACTAAGCTTGGCGAGATGAACGAGGGGGGTATATCGGCGGGATATGGACATCTCAACAGTTTGGTTAAAAGTAATACCTAGTCCTTTTATCCGAATCGAAAGTAGAGGCGAACGGTTGTTCGTCCCTACAAAAATCAATAGTTGGGCATTACATTCTTTCTAAAACATTAATCCCTAATAAAGATAAACCTAACTTAATTGTACGTGCGGTTAGATCGGCCAAAATTAAGCGTGAAGTTTTTTGAGGTTCAGCCGCGTTTAAGATCTCACACTGTTCATAAAATTGATTGAACTTTTGGCTCAATTCAAACAGATATAAACAAATACGATTAGGTAATAAACTAGATTCAACTTCTTTCACCACTTCTTCAAACTGCAAGATGTATTTTGCCAAAACTAATTCTGCATCTTCCTTTAAGACAATTTCCGTATTATTATCCAACGCAGAAAAATCAATATTTCCCTTACGACTAATACCTTGAGTACGGACATAGGCATATAACAAATAGGGTGCAGTATTGCCTTTTAGATCGAGCATTTTATCGAAATCAAACTTATAGTCTGAGGTGCGATTTTGACTCAAGTCTGCATATTTTACAGCGCTTAAACCAGTTGTTTGAGCTACATAATTGATGAATTCGGGAGTTTCTTTTCTTCCTTCTGCTGTTAGTCTAGTTTCTAATTCTGTACGAGCATAATCTACTGCTTCATCTAATAAGTTTTTGAGCTTAACTGTCTCACCAGAACGAGTTTTAATTCTCTTACCATCTTTGCCCAAAACTAACCCGAAGGGTACATGAACAACTTGCACTTCATCGGGTAAAATTCCCGCCTTTCTAGCTACTTGAAATACTGCTGCAAAATGATTACCCTGTCCAGCGTCAGTAACATAAATAATTTTATTAGCGCCGTCTTCTTTGACTCGATATTTAATTGCTGCTAGGTCGGTTGTGGCATAGTTAAAACCACCATCAGTTTTCTGGACAATTAACGGCAAAGGATCGCCATCTTTATTAGTAAAACCATCAAGAAAAACACACATTGCCCCTTCACTTTCTTCTAGTAAGCCTGTTTGCTTTAATTCACTAACAGTGTCTTCTAGAAAAGGATTATAAAAAGACTCGCCTCTTTCTTCTAGCTTGATATCGAGTAAATCATAAATTACTTGAAACTCTTGGCGAGATTGATTGCACAATAACTGCCAAGCATGAAGGCTATCTTCAGCACCCGCCTGCAACCTGACTACTTCCTGTCTGGCGGTTTGCTTAAACTCTTCATCTTCGTCAAAACGAACCTTGGCTTGTTTATAGAGAGATACCAAATCACCAATATCTAAGGCATTAGCGGTGGTTAAAGCTTGTGGATAAGCTTCTCTAAGGTAAGCAATCAACATACCAAACTGAGTCCCCCAATCGCCTACATGATTAAGACGCAGGACATCATAACCCCGAAATTCTAAAATACGGGCGATCGCATCTCCAATAATTGTTGAACGCAGGTGTCCCACATGCATTTCTTTAGCAATATTGGGACTAGAAAAATCGACAATTACCTTGGATTCTGGCTGTACTCGGGGGATACCTAATCTTTCGTCTGACTGGATTTGACTCAGCAATTGCCCAATATAATTAGATTTTAGCGTAAAGTTGATAAAACCTGCTCCAGCGATGGTGGGAGTTTCGCACATATCCTCAATTTGTAAATGAGCGATGATGGTTTGAGCGATCGCCCGAGGATTTTGCTGGAGAGGTTTTGCTAAAGACAAGGCTACATTGGACTGATAGTCGCCAAATTTGGGATTGTTCGTGGATGCTACCAAAGGATCGGTATTTGCTAACTCATCACCAAAGGCAGACAATAAAGCTTGGCTAACAGAATCTTGAAGCTGTTCTAGTATGGAGGTCATGTGATATTTGTTTATTTGAGCTTGAAGACAGTTGTAGCCGACAAGCAGCTATTCCTAGAATAATCAATTTATCATCAAATGAAATTAAGACAGTAAGATTTAGACCAAATTAGACTAAATCCGCCACTATCAAAGGCTATAAAACTGTCAAGGATATTTGTGCCTGGAGTTCGGTAGTAGTGTTTACACCCATTTCTACTGGTGTTACTATTCCTTCTACCGCCGCAGCATATCTAGGAATTGCACTGGCAGCTAAGGGTATATGGCGATCGCTAACTATCAACCCTAGAGTAGGATCGTAACCCCGCCAACCCGCACCTGGTAAATATATTTCTACCCAAGCATGTAGATCTCGCGACTTTTGCTCTGCGTCTCCTTCTTGGTAGCCACTGACAAACCTAGCGGCAATACCTATTGCTCGGCAAACCTCCATAAATAGCACGGCATAATCGCGACAAGAGCCTATGCGTTTTCTCCAGGTGACTCCTGCGGGGAAAGGTTCTCCGCTGTCTCTAGTTATATACTCACAGTTTTGATAGATGCGTTGATTGAGAGCAAAGAGAAAGTCGAGAGTATTTCCTTGGGTGGCGATCGCAATTTCTTGGGCAAGTTCCAATGCCGAGCTGTCCTGTACAAAGCTATAGGAATATAGATAGGGTTCTAGTTGTTTTAAGAGAGAACTGGGATAGTCAAACGGAAGCGTCATTGCCCAAGGTTCAAGTAAATAGATAAACGGATTGCTACAGCTTGTTTCTACCCTAGCCAAAGTTTGGATGCTTAATTTCTCTGTTGGTTGGGCAAACCACAGCTTGATTAAATTATTGCCGTCGAGATCGATAAAATCTGAACTTCCTTGAGCTAAGGGTAATACGGATAAACTAAAACTCTGAAGTTGGTTAAAGCGATCGCTACGAGGGCGTAATCTCAGCAGATGAGGCTTGAGTATTACTGGTTGAGAGAAACTGTAGGTTGTTTGATGGCTGATTTGGTATAGCACAGAAGGAATCGCTCAAAGCAATAAAAGTAGTATAAATTTCGTTTCCCACCTCATTAATAGAACTTTGCATACCGTCTAAAAACTCGTGTAGTCCCGATTGAATGATATCTTCAATAGTTAGATAACTAAGTCGAGAACATAGTTTGCCCAAAGCTCTCTCTGCACCATTACACCAGTTACCAGGAGGTGTTTGAGTAATCTCATGTAGGCATCGCTGAGTTTGCCATAGACAAAAGTGAATTGAACGAGGAAATTGTCGGTCGAGAATTAAAAATTCGGCGACGCTACTAGGAGTAATGTAGTGCTGGGATTTACTGTACATTTCATAGGCACTAGCAGACTTTAATAAAGCCATCCATTGAATCCGATCTAAGGGAGTACCCACCCACTCGGCAGAAGGTAAGAGCAGAAAATATTTAACATCTACAATCCGCGTAGTTTTATCGGCTCTTTCTAATAATCTGCCCATTTGCCCAAACTGCCAGCCTTCATTATGAGACATGGTGGCATCCATTACCCCCGCAAAACGATGGCTAGCCATTTTTACTTGACTAAATAATTTGGGCAAGGCTTTAAAAGAACTAGTGGCTGATACCTCTTTAACCATTAGGTAAAAAGAATTGACTTCCTCCCACATTTCCGAGGAAATTACCTCACGAATTGAGCGCGCATTTTCTCTGGCTTTGCTTAGACATGAAATAATTGAGTTTTCATAGCTGGTATCAAAGCAAAGAAACTGAATTACATTGCGATTATTCACATCACTATAGCGACTATTAAACTGATCCAAATCTCCTGTGACGGAAATTAACGGTTTCCATTGAGGAGAAACTCCCTGGGGCAGATCCAAGATCAAATTTAGATTGACATCAATAAAACGAGCAACATTTTCTGCGCGTTCAATATAGCGATTTAACCAGTAAATTGAATCAGCTACTCTGCTTAACATTATTGTTGATTGTTGTTGTACTTGATTAATTAATAGTTGAGTTGAGTATCCAGGTATCTTTACTTCCGCCACCCTGAGAAGAGTTAACCACTAAAGAGCCTTTTTGTAGCGCTACACGAGTTAATCCGCCTGGATGCACATAGATCTCGTGACCACGATGCAAAATGTAGGGACGTAAATCTACATGTCTACCTTCTACTTTGCCATCAATCAGTGTTGGCACTCGCGAAAGACTAAGAGTAGGCTGGGCAATATAGTTGCGGGGATTCTCCTTAATTTTGGCGGCAAATTCTGCTCTTTCTACATCCGTAGATTTTGTGCCGATTAACATCCCATAACCACCAGCTTCGTTGGCTGCTTTCACCACTAATTTATCTAGATTAGCTAAAACATAAGCGCGATCGCTTTCTCTCCAGCAAAGATAGGTGGGAACATTGGCTAAAATGGGTTCTTCCCCTAAGTAATAGCGAATCATCTGTGGGACATAGGCATACACCACTTTGTCATCTGCTACCCCTGTTCCTGGGGCATTGGCTAGAGCAACTCGACCTTGTTGATAGACGCTCATCAATCCTGGTATTCCCAGCAGAGAATTAGGATTAAACGCCAAGGGATCTAAAAAGTTATCATCAATCCGACGGTAAACTACATCGACTCGTTTTAAGCCTTTAGTCGTACGCATTTGTAGATAGCCATCTACTACTACTAAATCTCTGCCTTCCACCAATTCAATTCCCATCTGCTGTGCCAAAAAGGAATGTTCATAATAGGCAGAGTTATAGATTCCTGGGGTTAACAGCACGACCATTGGTTCTGGTAGCTGAGGTGGTGCTAGATTGAGTAAGGTTTCTAATAGCTGATTGGGATAATCATCTACAGGCTTAACCGTCATGTCCCGAAATATTTCAGGGAAGGTACTCTTCATAACCCGTCGATTTTCTAACACATAAGATACCCCAGAAGGCGATCGCAAATTGTCTTCCAAGACATACCACTGACCATCATGATTTCGGACTAAATCTGTCCCTGTAATGTGACACCAGACTCCAGCAGGTGCTTTGATTCCCAGACAAGGCTTAAGAAAACCCGAAGCAGTATGGATAATCTCTAGAGGTATTTTGCCATCTTTGATGATTTTTTGCTCTCCGTAAACATCATTAAGAAACAAATTTAAAGCCTGAATGCGCTGCTTTAAACCTCGTTCTAACTTTGACCATTCATCACCATCAATGATACGGGGAATAATATCAAACGGAAAAATCTTTTCCACCCCTTGATTATCGTTGTAGACGTTGAATGTTACCCCCAGTTTAAATAGCGCTATTTCTGCTGTTTGACGCTGTTGTTCTAACTGCTGCATCCCCAACTCAATCATATGCCTAATTAAATCAGCACAGTGCGATCGCGGCTTACCTAATTCTAAAAATAGCTCGTCATAAAAGTTTTCTGGGTCGTAAGCTTCAAATGCCATGTATACTCGGTCAGCTCCAATACTTATGATTTTTAGCCATAATTTTCAAGCCTATAGATATTTAGTCTAGCGTTATGTTCGTTGCGAACTTTAATTTTAATAACCTAAAAATTTTTCAGGCAAATTGTCTGCTGTTGAGAATTAGGCGATCGCTCAATTGCTTTAGTTGCTTAAAACGATAATTTATGTCTTAGAAGTCAGATTTAATCTTGATAGATGACTGGTCTACTATAATTAAATGTAAGATGAAACGAATCAGCAAACGCCAGGAATTGATTTGTGTTGGTAGTAATTTAATTGCTCAACGAGGATTTAATGCTGCCAGTATTAATGAGATCTTGAGTAAAGCAGGCGTGCCTAAAGGTTCGTTTTACTATTATTTTGCGAGTAAAGAAGAGTTTGGTTTAGCCATCATTGATGATTTTGCGAGTAAATGTCAAAAGCAGCTAGAAAGCTGTTTAGAGAATGAGCAATTTTCTCCTTTAACGCGCTTACGTAACTATTTTGAATTAAAGATTATCGATCTAAAAAGCGGTGACTGTATTGATGGTTGCTTAATTGGCAATCTAGCTCAAGAATTGTCTGCCCAAAATGAACTATTTCGCGATCGCCTACAGCAAATATTCACTAGCTGGGAACAATCTTTTGCTCAATGTTTAGATGCTGCACAAGCTAAAGGAGAATTAGATATTCATGATCATTCTGGTTTGTTAGCGAAGTTCATTTTGTCAAGTTGGGAAGGAGCAATCCTACAGGCAAAGGTGGAAAGGTCGATAGTACCAGTGGAAACCTTTGTGTTAATTTTATTTGAGCGCTTACTAAAATAAGTAGAAACACTCGTTATTGAGAAAACTTATACCAATTCTCGAAAATAACGAGAGACTTAGGACAGGTTAAGCTTTCAGCTCTGACCGAAGGGAATCCTTGAGGATAGCTTTGATGAATATTTAAGCCTTTTCATTGACTCTAAGAATATTTTTTATCTTTCCAGCTACTTTTAGGAATTGGTATTACATCGAGACGAGAATTTAATTTTATTTCCCTTTGCCCTTTGACCAACCTTAACAGATTCTATGAGTGGGTAACATCAGGCTTCCAAGTAGACCAAGTATATATTTGAAATATCTTGATCGGTAACTAATTTAAAAACTGACTACCTAAACCTTGGAACATAATCCAAGAAAGAAAAAAGTTAGTAATAAAAATCGCAATTAACGCCATAACTACTGCGGTGGTGGTAGATTCTCCAACTCCTTTTGCTCCGCCAGTCGTAGTCAAACCCCAGCTAGAGCCAATAATGGCAATAATGCCGCCAAACATAACGGATTTAATGAGCGCACTAATTAAATCCCAAATCTGTAAAAAAGTCTTGATCGAGTCAATAAATAGTACTTGAGAAATACCGTAAAAAAAATCAGCTACAAAAATTCCCCCAATCAAACCCATAATCAGAGAGAAGATTGTCAAAATCGGCAACATTGAACAACAGGCAATCAAACGAGGAATGA
The DNA here is from genome assembly GCF_003003995.1 of Pleurocapsa sp. CCALA 161. Classification (GTDB taxonomy): domain Bacteria; phylum Cyanobacteriota; class Cyanobacteriia; order Cyanobacteriales; family Xenococcaceae; genus Waterburya. The sequence goes on from NZ_PVWF01000007.1 coordinate 69,382, forward strand.
CTAAATAATCAATAGGATCGCTTTTTAAAACGTAAAGAGCATCAATTTGCTCGGTAACTTTCATTGTGCCAATTTCCGCAGCAAATGCCGAACCGACTCTGGCAGCCAGCACTACTGCGGTCAAGACGGGAGCTAATTCCCGACACAAAGCCAAAGCCAAAACTCCCCCAATCGCTTGAACTGCACCGAAGTTGAGAAATTCACGGGCAACCTGAATCGTAAATACCATTCCCACAAAAGTTGCTGTTACCAGAGCAATCATCAGAGAATCTGGTCCTACAATCTTCATTTGTTCTGTTGTATTTTGACGATGTATTTTACCCTTTAATAAGTGAACCACAACTTGCCCTGCTAGAAATAAAGCCTCGATAGAACGTTCTAGCCAAACTTGAATCCCCTTATTAGAGGTTGTACTACTCATGAATTAATTGATCTCGCGACTGAAAATATTGCTTAAAAAATATTGCTTAAAGAATAATCTTCCAAGACAACAAGAATTCTAAAATAGCATTTATTCTTAAGTCGCTTAAAATTCGATACCTGGTTGAGCCTTAACTCCTTGTTCTCGAAAGGGATGTTTGATTAAAGACATTTCTGTGACCAAATCGGCGATCGCAATTAGCTGCTCTGGTGCGCCTCTTCCTGTTAAAATAACGTGAGAGTCTGTGGGTTTACGACTCAAACCTGCAATTACTGTATCCACTTCTAAATAACCTAGTTTAATAGCAATATTAATCTCATCGAGCAGGACTAAGCGATATTCAGGATCAAGTATATACTCTAAACTGGTTGTCCAAGCGGCTGTTGCTTTTTCAATATCCCTTTCCCGATTTTGGGTATCCCAGGTAAATCCTTCTCCCATCGCGTGAAACTCTAGCTGATCTGACCATTTACTCAATACGGCTTTTTCCGCAGGTTCCCAAGCACCCTTAATAAATTGGACGATTGCCACTTTATATCCATGTCCCAGCGATCGCATAACCATTCCCAAGGCTGCGGTAGTTTTCCCTTTCCCATTACCCGTATTGACAATGATCAAACCCTTCTCCTGGGTTTTCTCAGCCAGACGCTTTTGTTGCACCTCTTGGCGACGCTGCATTTTTTGCTTGTGCTGTTCGTTGCTAATTGTTGATTGGCTCATGGTTTTGATTGCTATAGTTATTCTAAATAGAAAATATAGGTTAATTAGTACTACTTTTCATCATTCATCGTTGTCTCGATTTTATAAAACATAGGTCAATTAATTGGAATGACTATATTTACTAGACTTGCCTATGGATCAGACATTTCCTTGCCCTTATCTTGACTCAATTAATTCTCCTGTGATGCTAAAGGCGCGAATTTCCTGAATTTTCACCTTGACTGTTTTGCCTTTTAATTGTTCGATCTTGCCAGGAAAGAAGGTTAAACGATTAGTTCTGGTTCTTCCTAAGAGTTGAGTAGGAACTTTGGTGTTTTGCGCTTCCACTAACACCTCTACTTCTCGCCCTAAGTAACGCTGAGAACGAGCCTCCGCCGTAACAGACACTAGACGGTTTAAACGCTGAAGGCGATCGCTTTTCTCTTCTTCACTTAATTGATTATCCCACAGAGCAGCAGGTGTTCCTGGACGAGGTGAATAAGCGGCGGTATTAACTAGATCGAATTCGAGATCTTCAACTAACTTCAAAGTATTTTGGAACTGTGCTTCTGTTTCACCAGGAAAACCAACAATGGCATCAGCAGTAATCGCAGCATCAGGCATATATTCCCTAATCGTTTTGATAATGCGACGATATTTCTCCTGGGTGTAACCCCTCTTCATCGCCTGAAGAATATCGTTATCTCCCGACTGGAAGGGAATATGAAAGTGTTCACAAACATTGGGCAATTCTTGACAAGCTTTAATTAATCTTTCAGTAAAATAACGGGGATGACTGGTGGAAAATCTCAGCCTCTCAATCCCAGAAATATCATGGATATAGTAAAGAAGATCTGTTAGCGTATGCTGATGTCTGCCTTCTGGGGTGCTGCCTGGTAGATCTCGACCATAGGCATCAATGTTTTGTCCTAACAGAGTAATTTCTTTGTATCCTTGTCTGCTCAAATCTTCTATTTCAGCTTTAATCGCTTGAGGAGTTCGAGATTGTTCTACTCCTCGCACATTAGGCACAACACAGTAACTACAGCGCTCATTGCAACCATAGATGATATTAACCCAGGCAGTCACATCACTATCGCGACGGGGTTTGGTAATATCCTCAAAAATTTGAATTGGATCAGTAGCCACTACCTGATTGCCATCAAAAACCTGTTGTAGCAGATCTTCTAAGCGGTTAGCATGTTGAGGTCCCATCACTAAATCTAATTCAGGGACACGACGCAAGAGTTTTTCTCCTTCCTGTTGGGCAACACATCCAGCCACGACTAGAGTTAGATCTGGCTGCTGATGTTTACGTTTTGCTTGTTTACCCAGATAAGAATAGACTTTTTGTTCGGCATTATCGCGAATAGTACAGGTATTGTAAAGAACCAAATCGGCTACATTAGGATCGTCAGCAGCTTTAAAACCCATGTGTTCTAGCACGCCAGCCATACGCTCAGAATCAGCTTTATTCATCTGGCAACCGAAGGTAACAATGTTATATTTTTTCTCGTATCTTTTGCTGGCGTTATTCATATCAGATCAACAGTAGCGAGAAGATTAAACAGAACTACTATACAAGTTTAAAACGTTCCACTACAAACATGATGTAATTTAGCTCTTAAAATAAATTTTAGATATGCAAAAGAGAGATGATGAGTTGTAGTGATGTACAAAATACCAGATAGCAATGATTAGGCAAAGGTCGAACGGCGGTTCGCCCTTGGTTAGAAAACGATAGTTTGTGTTGTAAATTTAAACAGCTAGATTTGAGCAGCCAAATTTTGTTCCACTACCCGCACCAGCTTATCTGTCCAATAGTTAGTTAACTGCTGATCGGCAGCTTCCACCATGACGCGGATCAAGGGTTCGGTTCCTGAAGCCCGAACTAAAATGCGTCCCTGTTCACCCATTGCTGCTTCTGCTTGAGCGATCGCCAATTGGATGGGTTCGCATTCTGACCATTGACTGCGACGTTCGCGATCTTCAACGATGACATTACGCAAAATTTGGGGATAGGTTTGGAAACTATTATCCACTAATTCAGTTAAAGAAGTTTCGGACTGTTTAACTAAAGAAGTCAGATGTAGGGCGGTTTGAATGCCGTCCCCTGATACTCCGTGGTGATGACAGAGAATATGTCCTGACTGTTCTCCTCCTAGCATCGCTCCCGTGCGCCACATCGCTTCTTGAACATGGCGGTCGCCGACCGCAGTACGCTGCATTTTGCCTCCCTTGGCTTGCCAAGCTCGTTCAAAACCCAAGTTAGCCATTACCGTCGCCACAATTAAATCATCGGGTAGCTGTTGTCGCTGACGTAGTAAATCACCCCAAAGATAGAGGATATAGTCACCATCAATTACTCTTCCCTGGCTGTCTACCGCCATAACTCGATCCGCATCACCATCAAAGGCAAATCCAAGATCGGCATGATAGTCTTGTACTCCTTGCTTTAATAATTCTAGATGGGTAGAGCCACAATTAACGTTAATCAGGTCGCCATTGGCTAAATCATGTAGACTAATTACTTCTGCGCCCAACTGCTGAAAGATTGCTGGAGCAACCCCCACCGAAGCTCCCCAAGCTAAATCTAGAACAATACGCATTCCCCGAAAACTGATGTTTTGCGGCAGGGATTTTTGTAAAGACTGGACATATTGTTGAACTAATTCGGGGCGCTGATAAGATTTACCCCAAGCTAAATTAGCACCCTGGAGCATACAATCAGTTCTCAGATGAGTCTCGATTTTTTGGGTTAAGGAATCAGATAACTTAGTTCCCTTGTGGCTAAAAAACTTAATTCCGTTATCTTGTGGCGGATTATGGCTCGCCGAAATCATAATTCCCCCAATTGCTTCACTGTCACTGGCTAAATTAGCGACACAGGGAGTGGGACACAAGCCTAAGTTCCAAACTTCTAGCCCTGCGCTGGTCAATCCAGCGGCGATCGCCGCCGCTAACATATCGCTGGAATTGCGTGAATCTTGCCCCACAATAATTGAACCTTTACGGCTTACTGCCTGTTCTAAAACTTTTCCAGCCCAATATCCTAACTGTAGGGTGAAAGGTGCATTTAAAATATCTCCTGCCTTCCCTCTAATTCCATCTGTGCCAAACAAGGGGGTTTGTGGCAATTGATCTGTATTAATTAAAGTCTTAGCTAAATTATTCACACCTGTACACTCCTACGGCTGATGATTAATCAAATTTATTAAGTATTTTTGCTTAAAAAATATGTTTTATAATTAGCAAAAATTGTACTACAAAATTTAATTTATACTTAATCTTAATATTCCCTATATTCACCCAATAAGTTAAACGATATTTTGCTATTTTGGGTAAAATAACGCTGTGTTTGAGTATATCTGCTTAAGGTCAAGGGATAATTAAGATTGTTTAATAGTTACTTAATCTCAGTTGAAATATGCATTCATTATAGATTCATTGTTTCTAGAATCTTAATCATCTCTGGCAAACTCAAACCCGACTCAAGGTATTGAGGGTTGCTGGGATTATAAGGGCTGGCAAGGCGATCGATTGAATGAATCGTTGAATCGGCTGCAATTACTGGGATATCAGGATCAAAAGCCGTCGGCATGACTAGAGAACTAGAAAATCCTGCAAAGATCACGACCGTATCAGGTTCGCCCGCAGCAGTTTCCAGGTGAACCATCAAGACCTCTTGTTTTCGCTGGAGAGTGTATTGTTCTAAACGTAGGCTAATGGGTTTTAACATCATTTTTGTAGCTTTCAGCTTAATTCTTTGATGAGCGATCGCCCCTATCTCAACTGTTGATTTTCGATCACAATTACTGTTCCAACGCCGATCGCCCTTGTTTACCGAGACGAATCAGAATGAAGTATGCTAAATAGATAATGTAAATAACTAAACCAACTGAACCCATAAAGCCTAAAAACCCTTCATTGCCTGGCTTATTGTGGAAAAAGTTACGATAGGCTGCGGGCGCTTCTAACCATACCTGACAAAAAGCAGTTTTGGCGGTACTGCTAGATATACCACAGGGAAGAAAAAATGATTTAGCGATCGCCCCTAAAGTACAATAGGCAGTCATCGCCCAGCGCCAGGAGGTAAATGCTAATTTAAGAAAATTTTGGGGTATGTCGCGAATTTCTTCATTGAGATCCACCCAAAACCAAAGAGAAATGGCAATTAAAATGCGGGCTGCAAAACCACTAAGAAATCCGACTTTCCACCCAGGGATTAAAAGATAAACCGTAATCATTAATAAACTAGCAACTCGCCAATAAATGATCAGTAATCTTTGCATGGCTTCTTGTCTTTGAAATAAAGCCCAAATTAATAATCCTAAAGGCAGAATTACCGTTAGCAATACTCCTAAACGATAGTCCATCCATACTAAAGGTCTAAACCAAATATCCATTATTTATCTTGTTGAAATTGTGTCTACTATTTTGGTGTTTGCAGTTAAACAGCTTGCAATCGCCTTTTAAGAGTGCATCAACAATTGCTCTAAGTCAACGTTAGTCCATGGGAAGAATTATAGACTGGGATTGACCGCCAGAGGAGGCATCTATCATGGATACATTGAAGTGTCCTATAGGATACTCCTTCGGATAAAGTTTCCTCACCCTCCCCAAAAAATAAAGATGAGAGCCTGATTTACTCTCATCTTCGCGGTTAACAATTATTTAATTGAAATTTAATTGAAATTTAATTGAACATTTACGCCGATAGACTTTGGGGTAAATGTTAGTCTTCGTAAACGCGACATTCTAAAGCATCAGGATTTTCATCGCAGTAGACTTCTAAAGAATTTTTTGTTGGAGTCTTTTGCTTTTGATGAGATGCTTCGGAAGATAATTCTTCTACTGTATCCCAAGCAACTGCGCATTCGGCAGAAGTTGCTCCGTCCCCACCACAAGCTTCTCTTGCTTCTTCTCTGGCTTTTTGTAATTGCTCTTGTAAATCGCTCATATTAGTCCTCTATTATTTAAGATTCAGGGTTATGTTATACCACAGGCAGCTTTTTGGCTGTGATAAATGCTGACGTTTTCTCAACTTTGGGAATAAACCGTTATTTATTACAACTTAATTATAAGACCTGCTATTATCCAGTTATTTTTTTTGAATTACGGTTTCCCCTAAGTAAGTATTTATACTCTACAATCTAACATGGCTCGAATTGTACTCACCTCAAATCTATCTATAGACTTAACCCTATTCTTGAGCTTTAGTTAAATACTTCAGACAATTATAATAATAACGTTTGCAGTTGAGGCACAACAAGATTAAACCCAGGCATAACACACTCGGTCAGCTTAAAATACTTAAGCGCTATTTAAGAAAAATTTTGAATATTTTAATTATTTAGACCCTGGCTCAACCAAAATTACGATTAGGCTTCCCTAGAGGATTCCCTAAAGGGTATATCCGCAGATGTATCCGTGATAGATACCTTCGCGTCACGCCTAGCCCTCGGATCACCAATCAATAGCAATCAAGCAATAAATTTATGGCTGAGGTATTGAATTTTAGTTTCAAGGTGTGGATTTTGGCAGCGGGCAGACTATTATCGGAAATTGGTACTGGCTTTACTTTGTTTTACGCGCCGATTTTTTTCGTCAACGAAGTAGGACTGTCATCGACGCTAGTGGGGATTGCTTTGGGGAGTGGCTCAGTTTCTGGTGTTGTGGGCAGATTTTTGGCAGGAGAGGGAGTAGATTCACCTCGTTGGGGACGCAGGAAAGTTTTATTGGCCTCCGCTGCCATCTCAATTTTGGCAGACGTGGTGTTATCTTTATCGTTTAATTTTGCGACCCTGGTATTAGGCAATTTATTGATGGGTTTTGGGGTAGGGATGTATTGGCCAGCTACCGAAGCAGCCATCATCGATTTAACTACTCCCCAACAGCGTAATGAGGCGTTTGCGATAACTCGACTGGCAGATAGTTTGGGATTGAGTTTAGGGGTGGTGTTAGGTGGTGCTTTAATTGCCAACTCTGGCAACTATCGAACTTTGTTTGTGATTGATGGTATTTCCTTTGCTGTCTTTTTTGCCGTAATTTATTTTGCGATCGCCGAAACTTATCAATTTAAATCACAATCGGCAGATCATCAGCCTAATGGCTGGTCTTTTGCTTTTCGCGATCGCGTTTTAATGGTATTTGTGGCGGTTAATATTTTATTTACCATCTATCTATCCCAGGTACAAAGTACCATGCCTTTGTATTTAAAAAACTTTGTTCAATTAGCTGACTCCACCACAGGTTTCTCCGAAAAAATTATCAGTGGTTTATTTACTTGGCATATTGCCTTGGCGGCAATTTGCCAGCTTCCTGTTGCTTGGATACTCAATCGCTTTACTCGGATTGCAGGATTAAGCTTGTCTTTTCTAATTTGGGGAATAGCCTTTATCTTAGTTTGGGTGACGGGCAATATGCCCAATCATACTTTGATTTGGGCAGGCTTAACATTAGGCGTAATGTCTTTAGGCATGGTGACATATACCCCTGTTGCTTCTGGCTTAGTGGCAGAATTAGCGCCTGAATCCTTGCGCGGAGTGTATTTTTCGATTAATTCTCAATGCTGGGCGATCGGCTATTTTATCGGCCCTCCATTAGGCGGCTGGGCTTTGGATCATCCGCAATTCACTAACTATTTTTGGCTCATCTGTGCAGCCTCAATCTTATTAGGTTTGGCAATTTTACAGTATCTTCAAAGGTTAATTAAAGCTAGATAGTTCAATTTGCCTAAATTAAACATAATTCATTAGAAAAAACTAGAAAAACAAATTAATAATTTAGCAAGCTTCAAATATTAATAAAAAAGCAAAACTCATATAATTACTGGGTAAACAAAAAATATCCGTGTTTATCTATAATTCATCTGTGTACGCAAAGACAATTTTTATAAGTAATTTGACGGACTAATTTGAATAAAAAGATTAAGAAATTAATTATTATGGATAACTTAAAATTCCAAACAAATACTTAATTGGTTAGCTTTTAGCTTGTTTCGACATTTACTTATATTCTTCGATCTATCGACAATACATAAAAATATTGCTAACTTCAAAGAGTATTATTTTCTGGCTAGCATCTTGTTAAACAACATAATAGGCAGAAATATAGAAGAAGTATAATCTTGCTTTTATGTCCCAAAAAGCTGCTGTTGATTTAACCAATGTTAATTTGCAGAATGAAGCTGGTTTAACGAAAAAAATAACTGAGTTAATTCCGAATATTATCTATATATACGACTTAGAAAAAAAGTGTAATATTTATTCTAATTCTTTAAGCAGAAAAATTTTGGGCTATTCTGACTCAGAATTAAAGTCGATGAAACGGTCATTGAGTAGAATATTTCATCCCGAAGATTTACTGGCGATCGCCCAACACCATCAAGACTGTTTGCATCTAAATCAGGGCAATTATTTAACTATCGAATATCGAGTCCAGGATAAGCAAGGCAATTGGCATTGGTTGGAAAGCAAAGACACGGTTTTTGAACGAGACGCTTTTGGTAAACCGATTAAAATCTTAGGGGTTGCTCAAGACATTACCGAAATCAAAGAAATTAAGCTTAAATTAACGGAAAAAGTCAAAGCTCTAGAAACCTGGCGCGATCAGCATCTGAAGCTGGCAACAATGAATGAGTTTTTGCAGGCTTGCCTAACTCTTAAAGAAGCACAAACAGCCTTAAGCAGTCTTTTGCAGCCATTATTTCCTCAGACTCATGGCGCGGTTTATCTGATGAAAAATAGCAAAAATTCACTACAAGCGATCGCCACTTGGGGAATGGTTAACAGCAGTACTTTCGAAACTCATGAATGTTGGGCATTACGCAAGGGAGATTCACATCTAGCTTATCCTAGTACTCCAGGAATCTATTGTAGTCATGTTGATGCTGATAACTGCCATCAACCAACTTTATGCATCCCTATGATTGCCAGAGGTCAAACTTTAGGCATGTTACATTTATGTTTTAAAACTTCTGACCCGATCAGTGAATTAATTCAAGAATTGTCAAAAACAGTCGCACAAAATATAGCCATGTCCTTTGCCAGTCTCGAGCTTCAAGAAAAGCTGAGATATCAAAGTCTGCGAGATCCGCTGACTAAATTATACAATCGTCGCTATTTACAAGAATCTTTGAAGAAAGAGCTAGATCGCGCTCAGAGAAAGCAGCAGTTTGTGGGCATTATCATGATTGATATTGATCACTTTAAAAAGTTCAATGATATCTATGGTCATAGTGTCGGAGATTTAGTCTTAAAAGAAGTTGGCAATTACCTGTTATCGCAAATCCGTCAGTATGATATTGCCTGTCGTTATGGAGGAGAAGAATTAGTAATTGTGATGCCTGATGCCTCCATTGAAAATACAATCCTGCGGGCAGAAGAAATTAGGGTGGGAATTAAACAATTAAAACTTGAACACGGTCATCAACAACTTAAATCGATTACGGTTTCGATTGGCGTAAGCTGTTTCCCTGACGATGGTATCCATAGCGAGCAGTTAATTCAAGCAGCAGATAAGGCTTTATATCAAGCAAAAGAACAGGGGCGCGATCGCGTTAAACGATATTGATCAACGTGATTTCAACTTGTTAAATGGTGAAGTTTGCTCAAAGGGAGAAGGGAAAAGGGAAAAGGGAAAAGGCACACTTGCTTAAATCACAGAGCAATTCAGGTATGATAACTACAATGACCGCTTTCCCTCAGAAATTTTAAAGCTAAGAGTGAGGCATCGCGTCACCGCGATGCCTCACCCGAAGGGCTGACAGCTAATAGCTAATAGCTATAAAGTATGAACAATTATTTTGCTACGGTGTCTCGTGGCTTGGAAGAAGTAGCTGCGGATGAACTAAGACGAATTGGAGCAGGAGACGTACGCCCAGAATTTACAGGGGTACATTTTCGAGGCGATCAAAAATTACTCTATAAGGCAAATCTTTGGACGAGGACTACTTTTCGGATCTTAAAACCGATCGCCAGAGTCAAAAGTTTTAATGGTGATGAGCTATATCGCAGTATCCAGAAGATTGACTGGTCAGAATATCTCGATCCTGATATGACTTTAGCTGTTACCTGTACAGGCAAGAATAAACTCCTCAATCATACTCATTTCACAGCGCTACAGATCAAAAATGCGATTACCGACTGGCAAAAGGTGAGAGGGGGAAAACGCTCTAGCGTAGATACGGATAAACCAGATCTGCAAATTAATGCTCATATTGACGAAAAGCACTGCATCATTAGCCTAGACAGTTCAGGCTCTAGTCTCCATCGTCGGGGATATCGCCCTGCCATTGGTGCTGCACCGATGAAAGAGACTCTAGCAGCAGCTTTGTTAGATATGGCGGAATGGACACCAGATTTAGCCTTTCTCGATCCCATGTGCGGTAGTGGCACTTTACCGATTGAAGCAACTTTAAAAGCATTGAATGTTGCCCCTGGACTCTATCGTGATTTTGGCTTTCAAACTTGGTTAGACTACGATCGCAATTTATGGCAAAGTTTGTTAAAAGAAGCTGAAGCACAGCAAAAACACGATCTAGAAATACCGATTATTGGGAGCGATCGCGATCTCCAAGTAATTAAGCAAGCCTTTGTGAATGCAGAAAGTTCGGGCTTAGAAGACTATGTGCAGTTTGCTAGACGAGAGCTTGAGGATGTGGAAGCACCAGCCGATCACGGGGTTTTAATCTGCAATCCGCCTTATGGTGTCAGACTTGGTACAGAAGCCGAATTAGGTGAACTATATAAACTGTTGGGAGATATCTTTAAGCAGCGATTTAAGGGATGGACAGCCTATGTTCTTACAGGTAGTATGAAGCTTTCCAAACAGGTGGGCTTGAGGACTTCTAAGCGGATTAAACTCTATAACGGCGCAATTCCCTGTACTTTGTTGAAATACGAAATGTATTAAAATCGCTTAGGGATTAGCAATATCTTAAAAGCTTATAGCTCAAAACTAGTTAATCAACAACGTAGTCTATTAAATTAAAAACTATTAAAAACTACTGTATGTCAGAGCGAATAGTACGTAAGGCAATAATCCCTGCTGCGGGTTTGGGAACACGGATGTATCCCGCTACTAAAGCCCTAAAAAAAGAGTTGTTACCAATCATTGATCGAGATGGACGCGCCAAGCCGATTATTCTGGCAATTGTGGAAGAAGCCATCAGCGCAGGGATCGAAGAAGTGGGAATTGTAGTGCAGCCAGGCGATCGCGATTTGTTTTACGACCTTTTCAAGTCTCCTCCTAAACCTGAATTATGGTCAAAACTGTCAGCAGAAAATAAGCAATATAGTGAATATTTAGTAGCTTTAGGCGATCGCATCACAATTCTAACTCAAACTGAACAACAAGGCTTTGGTCATGCGGTTTACTGCGCCCGCGATTGGGTAGACAATCAGCCGTTTCTACTTTTGCTTGGGGATCATGTTTACACTTCGGCGATTGACTCTAGCTGTGCTGCACAGATGATAGATATTTATCAACAACATAAAACTAGCGTGATTGGGATCACCATCATGCAGGATAAAATCATTCATAAGGCGGGGTGCGTTAGCGGCAAATGGAAAACTGAACAAGCTATCTTAGAAATTGCTCAAATCTACGAAAAACCTACTCTAGAATATGCCAGGGAACATTTACAAGTCCCTGGAATGGCTAATGATGAATTCTTGGGGGTGTTTGGTATGTATGTCCTCGAACCAGTAATTTTTGAACTTTTAGCTTTAGAAATAGATAATAACGAACGTTTCCAAGGCGAGTTTCAACTGACAACCTGCTTAGATAAATTAAGACAGCAACATAGTGCGATCGCTTATCTCGTTCAGGGACAATATTACGATACAGGGATGCCCCTTTTCTATCGCCAAGCCCTGATCGACTATTACAGACGTGCAAAGTTAGATTAGGACATGTTTAGTTAACTTTTCTTAGGTAGTACGGCGCGTTTTTGGTAAGAATATTCTTACCAAAAAGCCGCCTTAGGTAGTAAATGTCCTAACTTCTGACTTCTGACTTCTGACTTCTGACTCCTAACTCCTAACTCCTCTCAAGGTCTTAGCTTCATATCATGAAAATACTGATTCACTCCATAGTATTCCATGACAACTGGTATTTTAGGATTTGATAAGCGATTATCTAAAAAATAAATGATTTTTTGGCAAGTATCATAACAGCCGATAGTGGCAATCAGCGTACTATTAATAAAAATTCCCCACCGTCCATTTTCTAGTTGTTCGCAATAATATGCCATCAGTTTGTTGATTTTACTCCCTATGTTCTATTGATTCTATTGATTGAATAATCTAGAGTTTACTAAAATAAAATTGTAGGCTCGCTAAAAGCTAATGTCTTTATTATATAAAGATAATTAAATAATAGCTTAAATAAATCTGTAATTTAAACAACAAAGCTACTTTTTATGCTGTACTCTACCTTTTAAAGCAAAAAATGTATTGTAAAGTACAAATTAAATGAAATTTGTTTGTTGTAAGGAAAATTTATTCTCTGAAAGAGCGATGAAATAGCCCTACAAGATTAGGTTAGGACAGAAAAGTAAATAGCTTGTAAGTAACAAGTAAAGATTGTCCTCATACAAGTGCGTATCGCTATATTTGTTTGACTTGTTTTACTTCTTATTAAGTAAAGACAATCCAATGTTTCTCTACGATAGGATCTTAAACGATGTTTTGGTTGAATTGCGAGTTAACAAATGAATTATCTAGTTGCTGTATTACCCGATCGCATTCAAGCGGAAGAAGCTTACACAGCGTTAGAAAAAGCTGGTATTCCCCTAAGCAAAATGACGATCGCTGGGCGGGGATATAAAAGCGCTGATGAAGTAGGTCTATATGATGATAAAGAGCAGGCACGCAAAAAAGCAATTTTTATGGCGTACTGGCTGATTCCTTTCGGTTTTGTGGGCGGATATATTTTTAATTCAATTACAGGACTGCATAACCTCGATTGGGCAGGAGATCCTGGTAATCATATCGTAGGGGGTTTCTTGGGCGCAATTGGTGGTGCGATGGGCAGTGTTTTTGTCGGTGGTGGCGCGGGTTGGGCTACTAGTACAGCAGGAGATACTTTTTCCTATCGAGCATATCTGGATGCCAATAAATATTTATTATTGGTGGACAATGTGGGCGGATTTGGCGATCGCGCTATTCCGATCTTGCGTAAGTTAACACCTGAAATAATTCAAAGCTATAATTCCTAGTTCTGCTAACCTTGATCAAGCCCTAATCATTACCGTCAAACTATTAAATGCGATCGCAACTTTATGCTTTTTTTTAAAAGTAGCTGGAGAGATACAAAATTGTTTTCACTCACCTACTCTCCTCGCTATCCAAATCCTCCTGGCTATTGAACCGTTAATAATGACTTCCTGACTTACGATGCTGAATCGCAGTAATTCCATCTTTTGCAGATACTTCACCTTGCTCAACTACTGCATAAATCAAAGTGCGATCGCCTGATGGCAAATAACTCTGAACTGTACATTCAATATGAGCCAAGGCATCTTCAATAATCAAGCAACCATTACCAGCAGGTTTGGTAGTTACATTATTAAAAGAATTAGTACTTTGAGCCGAAAAATTTCTCCTGACAGTTCTACCTTCATTGAGGATATTTAGCACAAACTTATCCCCTGGGTTACTAATTAAATCCACATTTTGTTCTTTCCCCACCGCAACCATCACTCCAGGAGGATTAAAGGTTGCTTGAGATACCCAAGAAGTCAACACACCGCTATGATGATTACCTTGATTGGTAGTCAAGACGCAAAGCGAACCAACAATTCTACCGACTGCTTGTTCGGTGCGGTCAATTTGAGTTTCGGTTACTGCTTGTCGAGGACTACGGAGTTTTTTAGATTTTTTCAGTTTTTGCGTGAATTCTTGACCTGCTTTGATACATTCTTTTAACATCGCAGTAGTAGGAGAAAAGCGCACACGGATTGGTTCAAAGCCCAAATTGTAGTGGGCATCTTTTAGTTTATTGGCTAACATATCGATCGCTTCTCCACTCCAACCATAAGAACCAAACACACCTGCTAATTTGGTTTTCGCTGCGCTAGCTAAGACGATACCTAAGGCGGTTTGAATTTGAGTAGGGGCATGACCACCTAATGTCGGCGAACCAATGATAAAACCATCACATCTTTGAATTGCGGTGGTAATTTCTGCGGTTGACGCCAGTTCGCAGTTAATCGATTCTACCGCCACTCCCGACTGTACTAAGCCATGAGCGATCGCACTAGCAATGGTGGCGGTGTTACCATAAGCAGAAGCGTACATTAAAACTACTTGAAGTTTTTTGCTGGTTTGTTGTTGACACCACTGATGATAATCATAGCTAAAACGACTCAGACTATATTTAATCAATGAACCATGAGCAGGAGCATAGATTTTGCTAGGAAAAGGCGTAAATTTAGCTAAAGCAGTTTCTAACTGTTTAGTTTGAGTAGCGTGAAGACAGTCAAAATAGAAACGGCGGTCTAAATCTAATTGTTTCCAATGATCATCAAAGATAGATTCATCGCAAACGTGCGCCCCAAAAAACTTATCAGTATAAAGAATTTTGTTTTGAGGATCGTAGGTACATAAGCTATCTACCCAACGAGGCGTAGTGGTACTAATAAACTGTAATTGATGTCCCTGTCCTAAGTCTAAAGTATCATTATCTCTGACTACTTTAATTTGCGATCGCCATTGAGGAAAAATCAAAGCCCCCTTGAGGGCATTAACTGCTGGTTTAGTACAGATTATTTGTGCTTGGGGTGCGTGTCCTGCTAGTAATTGTACCGTTGCTAAACGATTGGGGTTTACATGCTGTAAGATGATGTAGTTTAATTTTTGTAGCTCAAAATGCTGTGCTAAGGTTTCTAAATAAATTTGCGTAAAAGATTGTCCTGGGGGATCGATCAATGCCGTTTTGTCGGCTTGAATTAAATAGGAATTAGAAGTCGTACCTTTTTGACGAGAGTATTCAACTTCAAACTTTAATCGATCCCAAGTGCGCGATCGCAATACTTGGGTATTTGTACCAATATTTGCTATTTGAACGTCTTTTTTTTTGGCTGTTGGTTGAATAGTTGTTTGTTTCATGGTTTTTGATGTTTGTGTTATTAGTTATGGTTTGTGATTTGTTGGTCGTCGAGTGAATGATTGTTTGGCGAACGACTGTTGCCCCCTATTTTTTGTTTGTATCGTTGAGATACTTTTTGCTCAGGATCTACTCCTTCAAAGGTGGGTGGTAGCCAAACTCGGACTACTAATAGAACAGCGAGAACTAATAAAAATGAACCAGTGGCTAATATCTGACTCCAGGGAATGTCTAAAATTCCTTTAACAATGATTTCTCGCAAAACCGAAACAATGGATACTTCAACGGCGACACCAATAGAAACTCGGCGTTCTTGCAGGTAAATGATTAGTAAGCGAAATAATTCCACTAAAATCAAGATAAACAAGATATCAGCCGTGACTTCCGTAAAATTTAGAGGCGGTAGCAGCGACACAAACATCTCTCTTAGCTGAAGCGTCATGAAGCCAAATAGACCAATACAAAGAGAAATAACAATGAAGTCTTGGATAAATTCCAGAATTTTGATAACTCCACCATGATTTAGCCATTTGTGCCAGGGAGTCGGCGGCGTATTAGCGAGTTTGTGCATGATAAAAATTGGGTGAGAGGAGCAGCGGAAGCGGAGGAAGCAGAGCTAAAAGCTAAAAGCTAGAAGCTAATTAATAATGATTTCCTACCTTGCGATGGTGAACGGCAGTTAAAACATCTAGCTTGGCTACTCTGCCAGCTTGCACGGTACTATAG